>DAIDKG010000027.1 GCA_027450125.1 Bordetella sp.
CATCGCCCTGTTCACGCTCAGCTCGGTCGCCTGCGCGCTGTCGCAAAGCCTGGCGCAGCTGGTGCTGGCGCGCATCGCGCAAGGCATGGCCGGCGCCATGATGGTCCCGGTGGGCCGGATCATCCTCCTGCGCATCGTGCCCAGGGAAAACCTGCTGCGCGCCATGTCGTTCCTGTCCATGCCCGCCCTGCTCGGACCGGTCATCGGTCCGCCCATCGGCGGCTTCATGGTCACCTACATGTCGTGGCACTGGATCTTCCTCATCAACATTCCGTTCGGCATCCTGGGCATCGTCATGGTGCTGCGCTTCATCCAGGAAATCCGCGAAGAGGACACCCACAAGCTGGACGGCATAGGCTTCGTCCTGAGCGGCGTCAGCCTGGCCACGCTGGTGAGCGCCTTCGAATCGCTGGGCCAGGCCGCCGCGGGCTGGTCCCAGCCTGCCCTGCTGCTGGCCGTCGGCCTGGTCACCGGCTGGCTTTATGTGCTGCACGCGCGCCGCGCGCCCCATCCCATCATCGACCTGGCTCTGCTGGACAAACCCACGTTCGCCATCTCGGTACTGGGCGGAAATCTGTGCCGCTTCGCCGTGGGGGCCATGCCGTTTCTCCTGGCCATGTTGCTGCAGGTGGGGTTCGGACTGTCGCCCTTCCAGGCCGGCCTTATCACCTTCGCGAGCGCGGCCGGATCGCTGCTGATGAAATTCGTCGCCACACCCATCGTGGAACGCTTCGGCTTTCGGCGCGTACTGACCGTCAACGCCCTGCTCACCGGCGGTTTCGTGATCGTGTGCGCGATCTTCACGCCGCATACGCCGGCCTGGCTGATGATCCTGATCCTGCTGCTGGGCGGGTTCTTCCGCTCGCTGCAGTTCACCGGCGTCAACACGCTCACCTACGCCGACATCACCCAGGCGCAGATGAGCAGCGCCAGCAGCTTTTCCGCCATGGCCCAGCAGTTGGGCGTGAGCCTGGGCGTGGGAGTAGCCGCCGTCACCCTGCATGCCAGCATGGTGCTGCACGGCCGCGCGTCGCTCGCCTCCTCCGACGCCCTCGCCGGTTTCGTCGTCATCGGCATGCTTTGCATGGCGTCGTACTTTTCCTTCCTGCGGCTGCCCGCGCGGGCCGGCTCGCATCTGAGCCTGGGCAGCAAGCACGGCTGAGTCCGGCCACGATCACATCAACCTAGAAAGTAGAAAGGCAGGCGCCATGGTTCAAGGGCAATTCCTACTCGCGCTGGACCAGGGCACCACCAGCTCCCGCGCCATCGTCTTCGATCGCGAGGGCCGCATGCGCGGCGTGGACCAGCGCGAGTTCCATCAGCACTATCCGCAACCCGGCTGGGTCGAGCACGACCCGATGGAAATCTGGCAGACCCAGTTGGCAACCGCACGCGGCGCGCTGGCCAATGCCGGCGCGCAGGCCTCGGACATCGCGGCCATCGGCATCACCAACCAGCGCGAAACCACCGTGCTGTGGGAACGCGCCACCGGCCGGCCGGTGGCCCATGCCCTGGTATGGCAGGATCGCCGCACCGCCGCCTTCTGCGAAACGCTGCGCCGGGACGGCCATGCCGACTGGCTGCAGGAACGCACCGGCCTGGTCGTGGACGCCTATTTCTCCGGCACCAAACTGGCCTGGCTGCTGGACCACGTGCCCGGCGCGCGCGCGGCGGCCGAGCGCGGCGAGCTGGCCTTCGGCACCGTCGACACCTGGCTCGCGTGGCAGCTGACCGGCGGCGCGGTGCACAGCACGGACGACAGCAATGCGTCGCGCACCATGCTCTACGATCTGCGCCGGCGCGACTGGGACGACGAGATCCTCGCGCTGCTGAACATTCCGCGCAGCGTGCTGCCGCAGATCGCGCCCAGCAGCGGCGTCATCGGCCATACCTTGCCCGGCCTGCTGGGCGGCGCCATTGCGATCGCCGGGGCGGCGGGCGACCAGCAGGCCGCCACGTTCGGGCAAGCCTGCTTCGAGCCCGGCATGGTCAAGAACACCTACGGCACCGGCTGCTTCATGCTCATGAACGTCGGCGCCGAGCCCGTCGCCTCGCGCAGCCGGCTCCTGTCCACCCTGGGGTGGACCGGGTCGCCCGCGCAGCAGGGACAGGCCACCTACATCCTCGAAGGCAGCGTATTCATGGGCGGCGCCTCGGTGCAATGGCTGCGCGACGGACTGGGGATCATCGCCCGCTCGGACGAGGTCGGCGCGCTGGCCGCGCAAGTGGCCGACACCGACGATGTATTTCTGGTGCCCGCATTTACCGGCCTGGGCGCGCCGCATTGGGATCCCTATGCCCGCGGCACGCTGGTCGGCATGACGCGGGGCACGACGCGCGCGCACATCGCCCGCGCCACGCTGGAATCGATCGCGCTGCAAAGCGCGGAATTGCTCGACTGCATGAAATCCGACAGCGGCATCGCGCTGTCGGAGCTGCGCGCCGACGGCGGCGCGGCGCGCAACGACCTGCTCATGCAAATGCAGGCCGACCTGCTGGGTGTGCCGGTGGTGCGCCCGCGCGTGCTGGAATCCACGGCCCTGGGCGCCGCAGGACTGGCGGGGTTGGCAGTGGGATTCTGGGCTACACAGGACGAACTCGCGGGCCACTGGCAGGCGGAGCGCCGCTTCGAGCCCACCTGGTCGGCGGACAGGCGCGAGGCGCGCATGGCCCGCTGGAAGCAGGCCGTGGAGCACGCCAAGGGCTGGGCCAGGCCGTAACCGGGCAGGGCGAAAAGGAAGAAGACTTGGTTCGGCGCTGGCTGGCGCGGCGAAAAATGGCCTGGCGCCGGCCCGAACGGGTGCCCGCCCACGATCGATTGCCGCGCCCGAAACCCAAAGGAGCATGATCATGGCCACCGTAAAACTCTGGAGCGATGCCGAGGTCCAGGCCGACCCCGACGTCGCCGCCGTATTCGCCGATATCCGCGCCACGCGCAAATCGGACTTCGTCAACAATTTCTGGCGCGGCCTGGCCAACGATCCGGCTGCGCTGGCGCGCATCTGGAGCCAGGTCAAGGACGTGATGCTGGCCCCCGGTGCGCTCGATCCCCTGGCGCGCGAGATGATCTACATCGCCGTCTCGACCGCCAACGGCTGTCAGTACTGCATCCATTCGCATACGGCTTCGGCCCGCGCCAAGGGCATGACCGACGCCCAGCACGCCGAACTGGTCGCCATCATCGGCCTGGCAGCGCAGACCAACCACATCGCCACGGCATTGCAGATCCCGGTCGACGATGCGTTCGACGTGAAGGGCTAGAGCCGGTCAACAGGCGCTAGGCCCGCACCAGCCGTATGCGCGTGATTTCCGAAGGCGCCCAAAGGCGCTTGGGCGGCCCCCAGTACCCTGTTCCGCGGCTCACGTACACCCACATCCCCTTATGCCGGTGCAGCCCTGCCGTGAAGGGCTGCTGCAAGCGCACGAAGAACCCCCACGGGAAGAACTGCCCGCCGTGCGTATGGCCGGAAAGCTGCAGCGTGTAGCCCAGGGGCGCCGCCGCCATCGCGCTGCGCGGCTGGTGCGCGAGGAGCACCTTGACCGCGGCGTCGGCCGGCGCGCCCGCCAGGGCGCGGGACGGATCGCTGCGATGCTGCGCGTCGTGCGAGCCGGCCGTGTAGTCGGTGATCCCGGCCACCACCACATCGCATCCGTCCGGCCCGGCGACCGCATGCTCGTTCATCAGCACGCGCAATCCCAGGCGGCGGAATTCCTGCACCCAGGCCGAAGCCCCCGAGTAGTACTCGTGGTTGCCCGTCACCAGATACACCCCGTGCGGAGCGCTCAGGTCGGCCAGGGGCTGCGTGTGCGCCGACAGCATCTCGACGCTGCCGTCGACCACATCGCCCGTGATCGCGATCATGTCCGGGCGTTCGGCGTTCACCGCCTCGACGATGGCGCGCACATAACCGGCCTTGATGGTCGGCCCCACGTGCACGTCGCTGATCTGCACGATGGTGAAGTCCTCCAGCGCGTCAGGCAGGCCGGCGATCGGTACCTTCACCGTCACCACGCGCGCCAGCCTGCGCGCGTTGGCAAAACCCACGAGGCTGCCGAGCAAGGCCAGTGCCGGAACGAGCAGGGCCGACATTTCGCGCAATGGCAGCATGGGCACATGCGCGCCCAGCAGCGCCGCGATCCAGGCGGCCAGCAGCACGGAATCGCGCAGCACGGTGAAGACGAACAACGACGAGAAGAACCCCAGCGCCAGCAGTCCGACCCAAGCCGCCGCTTCGCCCCAGGGACGCGGATGCGACGCGCGGCGGCTGAGCATGCCCAGCGGAATCAGCGCACAGGACAGCAGCAGCCACAACCAGGCGCTGGCCGCTGCGGCGGCGCCTACCGGCGCATCGGGAATCAGACGCAGGCCGACATAGGCATGCCCGATCACGCTAAGCATGACAAAGCGCAGGAAAAAAGACGAACGACTCAAGGCCATGGCGATAGGGCCTGTTAACGCTAAAAGGCCCTAGGCTAACCCAACTTGCGCATCCGGGCGCAAGCCGCTACCGTGATCCGATGACCAAGACCGCCACGCCCCTGACGGCCCGCCTGGGCCTGAACTCCCCCATCATCCAGGCACCCATGGCAGGCACGAGCACGCCTGCGCTGGCCGCCGCGGTGAGCAACGCCGGCGGGCTGGGATCGCTGGGCGTGGCCGCGATGAGCGCTAACGCCGCGCGCGAGTCCATCAGGCAAACCCGCGCGCTTACGCGCGGCGCCTTCAACGTCAACCTCTTCTGCCACAGGCCGGCCCGGGCCGATGCCGGGCGCGAGCGCGCCTGGATCGACTACCTGGCGCCCTGCTTTGCGGAATTCGGCGCGCAGCCGCCGACGCATCTGAGCGAGATCTACACCAGCTTCGTGGCCGACGAGGACATGCTGCAGATGCTGCTCGACGAACGTCCGGCGGTGGTGAGCTTTCACTTTGGCCTGCCCGAGGCCCGGCGCATCGACGCCCTGCATGCGGCCGGCTGCTACCTGATGGCGACCGCCACCAGCCTGGACGAAGCCCGCCGAGCCGCGGCGGCCGGCGTCGATGCGGTCGTGGCGCAGGGCATCGAGGCAGGCGGCCATCGCGGCATATTCGACCCCGACGGTCCCGACGAACAACTGGGTACCCTGGCGCTGACGCGCCTGCTGGCCACG
>DAIDKG010000028.1 GCA_027450125.1 Bordetella sp.
GCCTTCCTGGGCGCGCTGCGCGCCTCGGCGCAGATGGTTTCGTACGAGCTGGCCATGGGCTTCGTGATGGTGGCGGTGCTGCTGGTATCGGGCAGCCTGAACATGACCGACATCGTGATGGGGCAGGGCAGGGGGTGGTTCGCCGCGCACGGCCTGGCCTTTCTCTCGTGGAACTGGTTGCCGCTGCTGCCGCTGTTCGTGATCTACGTGATCTCGATGGTCGCCGAAACCAACCGCCATCCCTTCGACGTGGTCGAGGGCGAATCGGAAATCGTGGCCGGCCATATGGTCGAATACTCGGGTACGGGCTTCGCGCTGTTCTTCCTGGGCGAATATGCCAACATGATCTTTCTGTCATGCATGGCTTCGATCATGTTCCTGGGCGGCTGGATGTCGCCGCTGAACTTCGCGCCCTTCACCTTGATTCCCGGCTTTGTCTGGCTGGCCATCAAGACCTTCTGCGTGGTGTCGCTGTTCATTTGGTTCCGCGCGGCCTTCCCGCGCTACCGCTACGACCAGATCATGCGTCTGGGCTGGAAGATCTTCATCCCGCTGACCGGCATATGGCTGGTCGTGGTGGCGATCTGGATGCAGACGCCCTGGAATATTTGGCACCACTGATCGGGCTGACGAGACGAATTATGGAAGCGATCAAGGATTTTTTCGGCAGCCTGCTGCTGTCCGAGCTCTTCAAGGGCCTCAAGCTCACGGGCAAGTACTTCTTCAAGCGCAAGATCACCTTGCGCTACCCCATGGAGAAGACGCCCATGTCGCCGCGGTTCCGCGGCCTGCATGCGCTGCGCCGCTATCCCAACGGGGAAGAGCGTTGCATCGCCTGCAAATTGTGCGAAGCGGTGTGCCCGGCCCTGGCCATCACCATCGAATCGGACGTGCGTGAAGACGGCACCCGCCGCACCACGCGCTACGACATCGACCTGACCAAGTGCATCTTCTGCGGCTTCTGCGAAGAAAGCTGCCCCGTGGACTCCATCGTGGAAACGCACATCCACGAATACCACGGCGAAAAGCGCGGCGACCTGTACTTCACCAAGGACATGCTGCTCGCAGTGGGCGACCGCTACGAAGCAGAAATCGCCAAGCGCCGGGCCGAAGACGCGGCTTACCGCTGAGCCGGGGTATAGACAGACATGACTTTCACTACCTTCCTGTTTTATCTGCTGTCCATCGTCCTGGTGGTCTCGGCTTTCCGGGTCATCACGGCGAGCAGCCCCGTGACCGCCGTGCTGCACCTGATCCTGGCCTTCGCCAACGCGGCCATGATCTGGATGCTGCTGGGTTCCGAGTTCCTGGCGTTGCTGCTGGTGCTGGTGTACGTGGGCGCGGTGATGGTGCTCTTCCTCTTCATCGTGATGATGCTCGACATACGCGTCGATCACCTGCGCCGGGGACTCAAGACCTATCTGCCGCTGGGCATCGTCGTGGGCGGCGTCATGGTGCTGGAAATGGCCTTCGTGCTGTTCTCGACCTGGGGCCACGGGGGCTCGCCGGCCACCATGCCCGACAACTACAACAATGCCCGCGCCCTGGGCGAGGCCATGTACGGCCACTACGTATACGGCGTCGAAGTGGGCGCGGCCATCCTGCTGGTGGGCATGGTCGCGGCCATAGCGCTGACGCTGCGCGGCCGCAAGCCGCAGGCCAAGTACAACGATCCGTCCGCCGCCGTGCGCGTGAAGGCCAAGGACCGTTTCCGCATGGTCCAGATGAAGCCGGTGAGCGATCGCAACCAGGTTGCCGATTCGTCCGCCCAGGCCGAACAAGGAGAAAAGCAATGACGCTGACGCTGGCTCATTATCTGGTTCTGGGGGCGATCCTGTTCGCCATCGGGATCTTCGGCATCTTCCTCAATCGCCGCAATCTCATCATCCTGCTGATGTCCATCGAGCTGATGCTGTTGGCGGTCAACATGAACTTTGTCGCTTTCTCGCATTATCTGGGCGACATGCAAGGTCAGGTGTTCGTGTTTTTTATTCTGACCGTGGCAGCGGCTGAGTCGGCGATTGGTTTGGCCATTCTGGTGCTGCTGTTCCGCAACAAGTCGTCCATCAACGTGGATGAGCTCAACACGCTCAAGGGCTAAACGCTCGCGGGTTCTATGCTGAAGTGACAACAATGAGTACAAGCCT
>DAIDKG010000029.1 GCA_027450125.1 Bordetella sp.
GTCGGGCTGATCGACGCCGACTACCAGGGCCAGCTCATGGTCTCGACCTGGAACCGCGGCACCACGTCCTTTACGCTGAACCCGATGGATCGCCTGGCACAGCTCGTGGTCGTGCCTGTGGAGCAGGTGAGCTGGAACGTGGTCGAGGATTTCGGCGAGTCCGAGCGCGGCGCCGGCGGCTTCGGCAGCACCGGCAGGCACTGACGCCGCTCAGCGCTGCCCGAAGGACGCGTTGCGAAACAAGGTCTTGAGCTCGCGCGGCTGGCAGCGCCAATATTGGCGCGGCGCATCGACGGACCCGCCCAGCCGGGCAGCAGCGTGCCAGGGCCAGCGCGGGTCGTACAGCATGCCGCGCGCCAGGGCCACCATGTCGGCCTGGCCTTGCTGCAGGATCTGCTCGGCATGCTCGGCCTCGGTGATAAGCCCGACGGCGATAGTGGGCATGCCCGCTTCGCGTTTGATGGTTTCGGCAAACGGCACCTGGTAACCCGGCGACAGCGGGATTTTCTGCAAAGGCGAAACGCCGGCAGAGGACACGTGCACGAAGTCGCAGCCGCGTTCTTTCAAGGCCTGGGCAAACGCCACGACCTGAGGCACATCCAGACCGCCCTCCACCCAGTCGGAGGCCGAAACGCGCATGCCGACCGCCACGTCCGCGGGCACGGCCTGGCGTACCGCCTCGAACACCTGCAGCGGAAAGCGCATGCGGTTCTCCAGGGAGCCGCCATAAGCGTCATCGCGTTGATTGGCCAGCGGCGACAGGAACTGGTGCAGCAGATAACCGTGCGCGCCGTGAAGCTCGATCAAGTCGAAGCCCAGGCGGACGGCCCGCAAGGCCGTGTCGACGAACGCCTGCCTGATGCGAGCCAACCCCGCCGCATCCAAGGCCAGCGGTGCTTCCTCGTCCCGGCCATGCGGCAGTGCCGAAGGCGCCACGCTGGGCCAGCCACCTTCGGCCACCGGGATCTGCTGTCCGCCGTCCCAAGGCGCCTGGCTCGAGGCCTTGCGTCCCGCATGCGCGATCTGCACGCCCAGCTTGATGGGTGAATAGCGGCGGATGGCCTGCACAATCCTGCCCAGGGCAGCCTCGGTGGCCTCGTCGTAAAGGCCCAAGTCATAAGGCGTGATGCGCCCGACGGCCTCGACAGCCGTGGCTTCCAAGATCAGCAGACCGGCGCCGGACAGGGCCAGATGCCCCAGATGGATCATGTGCCAATCCGTGGCGCGGCCTTCTTCGGCGGAGTATTCGCACATCGGAGCGACGACGATGCGGTTGTCCAGCGTGACGGCTCCCAGAGAGATCGGGGAAAACAGCAGACTCATGGAAATCTCCAATAAAAAACCGCCATCAGCGTACCGCGTTCTCTCGTTCCGCGGCCACGTACCCGCTGGATCAGTAGGGGCAGCGGCAGACGGACAGTCATGACTCGCAGGGGCCGCTGCGAACCTCTGCGCACAAAGATATCACCGCTTTGATCTTCCCTTGGCTGGCGTACACGGAACAATAGCGCTGCCGCCCGGCCATGCGAGCGACCCGCGCATGCGGTCGTCGGCGGCGCAACTCAACCGCCATCTCAGATCCACAAGGAAGATCATGCAACTGCAAAACCACCCCGCGTGCCGGCCTTTTCACGAAGCCGGGGACATGTCGCAACTGGCCGCGTTCTACGAAGAGGAGCGCAACATCATGTGGATGATGCTTCGTTCCGAGCCCCGTCCCTGCTTCAACCAGGGGCTGCTTTCCGACATCCTGCACCTCGCGCGCGTCGCGCGGGAATCCAGGTTGCGCTTCGATTTCTGGGTGACCGGCTCATTGGTGCCCGAACTCTTCAACGTCGGCGGCGATCTCAGCTTTTTCGTCGATGCGATACGTTCCGGCCAGCGCGACACGCTGCTGGCTTACGCGCGGTCGTGCATCGATTGCATCTGGGAGATGTATACCGGCTTCGGCACCGGCGCGATCTCGATCTCGATGGTCGAGGGCAGCGCTCTGGGCGGCGGACTCGAGGCTGCCCTGGCCCATCAGTATGTGCTTGCGCAAAAAGATGTGAAGCTAGGTTTTCCGGAGGTCGCCTTCAATCTGTTCCCCGGCATGGGCGGCTACTCGCTCGTCGCGCGCAAGTCGGGGATGCGCCTGGCAGAGGATTTGATAGGCAGCGGCGAATCGCGCACGGGAGAATGGTTCGCGGACCAGGGCCTGGTCGATCAGACCTTCGAGCCTGGGGCGGCGTTTCTCGCGACGCGCACGTTCATCGACGTGATACGGCCCAAGCTCAACAGCACCCGGGCGCTCATACGCGCACGCCAGCGCGTGCTGCCGCTTTCGCGTTCGGAACTGATGGACATCACCGAAGACTGGGTCGACGCGACATTCGCGATCGAGACCAAGGACCTCGCGTACATGGAGCGCCTGGTGATGCTGCAGAATCGGCGGGTCTCCAGGCTGCGCTCCGCTTCCTGACCCGCGGATTCGGAGCTGCGTGGCGCCGGGGGAAAGCAAGCTCAAGCGATGAGCCTGAGCTTTTTCCTCTTGAGCAGCCAGGCCTCGAGATCGTGGGCGGGCATCGGTTTTGCATGAATATAGCCCTGTGCGCACTCGATCCCGACCTGGCGAATGAACGCGTCCTGCTGCTTGGTCTCGACACCTTCGGCCACAACCGAAAAGCCCAATGCCCCGGCAAGCGCCGCTACCGAACGAACCAGCTCTTGCGCGCTCGCATCGCCATCGATCCCCGACACGAAGCTGCGGTCGAGCTTGATCACGTCCAGGGGCAGCCGCGCTAGCTGGGCCAGCGACGAGTATCCTGTGCCGAAATCGTCGAGATAGATTTTCGAACCCATTTCACGCAACTGCCGCATGAGCCTGAGCACGCGGTCCTGGTTCTCGACAAGGCAGCTCTCGGTCAGTTCGATGTCCAGGAGGCTGGCTTCGGATCCGAAGCAGGCGGAAATTTCCCTGAAATGCGCAGCGAAATTCGCATCGGCCAGCTGCAGCGCCGAGACATTGATCCCGACACGCAGATTCAGGCCCTTGTCCTTCCAGATCGTGGCCTGCTTTGCGGCCTCGGACATCACCCATCGGCCGATGGGGCCGATGAGCCCGGACTCTTCCGCGTGGCGGATGAATTCGCCCGGCCCGACTATGCCCTGCTCAGGAGATTGCCAGCGTACCAGCGCCTCGACGCTGCGAACGGCGTCCGTCGCGGTGTCGACCAGAGGCTGGTAGTGCAGCACGAACTGCCCTTCCTCGAGTGCCTTGCGAAGATTGATGTCCAGCCACATCGCCCGGGCGACCTTCTGGTTCATTTCCTGCGCAAAAACACGATACGTATGCTTGCCTGCCTCTTTTGCGGCGTACATCGCCGTGTCGGCGTTCCTGATCAGCGTCTCCACGGTGTTGCCATGCTGCGGATACAGCGCAATGCCGATGGAGCAGCTCGTGTACAGCTCTACCAGCTCATCCAGGCGGACCGCCGCGGAAAGCCGCTCGATAATGGTGCGCGCGGTGCCCTCGAGCGATTCGACGCTCGCGTGCCTGGACAGCACGACGAACTCGTCGCCTCCCAGGCGCGCAAGCGTTGCGCCCGGCGCCAGGCAAGCGCTGACGATCGCCGCGACTTTGGTCAGCAATCCGTCGCCCGCGATGTGCCCGTAGTGATCGTTCACGCGCTTGAAATTGTCGAGATCGAGAAACAGGACGCCGACCTGATGCGATGCCTCGTGCGTGGCAGTTTCCAGCGCGGTCCGGATAAGCTCGGTGATCGCATGCCGGTTGGGCAGGCCTGTCAGCGTATCGGTGTTGGCCAGTTCGGTCAGGCGCTGCTGTGCCTTGCGCTCCTCGGTGATGTCCACGCCGGAACAGATGAGGAACCGTTGCTCGACGCCGCTGCCGCTCTGCACGAATTTATTGCGGAACTGGTACAGGCGCGGTCCGTTGACCGTGTTGATATAGCGCTCGACGTCGAACGGCTTGTCGTTCTCGAAGAAACCGGTGATGTTCTTGCTCGAACGCGCCGCCTGGTCCGGTGTCATGAACAACTCGTACGCGCTCCTGCCGATGACGTCCTCCTCACGCTTGCCCAGGACCTCCTCGCACAGGCGGTTGAAACGCTGGATGATTCCGTTGGAATCGAGCACCACGACCAGCGAATTGACTTCGGAGACAACCAGCTCGGCGAAAGCCAGGCCATGCGCGAGGTCCCGCGCGACGGCGCGCGTGTCCGTATAGGCGGACGCCGTACCGGCCCAGCTGAGCATGTCGAGCTTCCTGCCCACCAGATGCAGCTTCAACTGCCGGCCAAACAGGGAAATGTCGAGTTCGACAGTGGACGTGACGCCGGTAAGGCCTCGGATCCCGGCAACCTGCTCCGGATCGAGCGCCACCCCGATATTGGCCAGGCCGCGAACCGCCGCCAGTTCGAGTGCGTTGCTGTCGCTGCCGAGGCGCCAGCAAGGACTGCTTGTGCCGAAGTGCAGTTCCAGTATTTCGCTGTCGCTCAGGTCATCGTCGTTCATGGCAAAGCCTCGCCCATAAAGCGCGCATTCAGATTTATTTCATGAACACACCATACGCCCGGACTTTAACATTGAAAAGCCTCGCCTATTGCCGGATACGCTGCTCGATGCACCGACGACAAAAAAAGCGACCAAGCTCGACTGCCTGGCCGCCAGGGCACAGAACGGGCTCGCGCTCAGCGGCGTCTGTCGCGCTGCTCGTCGATCCGGATCGGAACAGGCCTCATGCGCCGTGCAGCCACGCCGGAGAGGTTTTCCACCACCATGCGCGCCGCGATGTTCGCCATTTCATCGATGTTTCGCCGGTAGACGCCCAGCTCCCTTGCCAGGACTTTCAGATTCTTGATACAGCTGGAGATGACGCTTCGCATGGTGTTCTCCTTATGAAACACTCGACTTCATCTTAGTCCTATAGAAATTGCGCCGCAACCGAACGAAGCCGGCAAAAAGGCGGCGCAAATCCTGAAAAGACCGGCTGGGCCGATTCAGGCCTGCTCCAGCCTTGCCAGGTCCACCGGCAAGGCGCGGTTGAGCACATTGGCTACTTTGGCGCGCAGCGCATTGGAGTGCGCCCTGCGCACTTCGCGCTTGACGTCCAGCAACTGCTGCGCATGCATGGAGAACTCCGACAGCCCCAGCCCAAGCAGCAGGCGGGTATAGCGCGGGTCGCCCGCCATTTCGCCGCATACAGCCACTGGCTTGCCAGCGCGCTCGCCGGCATTGATGGTGTGCGCCAGAAGACGCAGCACCGCCGGATGCAACGGATCGTACAGGCCGGCCACGTCATGGTCGCCCCGGTCGATGGCCAGCACGTACTGGATCAGGTCGTTGGTACCGATGGACAGAAAGTCCAGCACCTGAACGAAAGGCTCGATGGCGATGGCCATGGCCGGGATCTCGACCATGGCGCCTACGGGAATATGCGGCGCGTATGCCTGCCCGCGCGCATCGAGCTCGCGCCGCGCCGACGCGATGGCGGCGAAAGTGGCTTGCACCTCGTGCATGTGCGCGATCATGGGAATGAGCAGGCGCACCGGACCATGGGCGGAAGCGCGCAGAATGGCGCGCAGCTGGGTGGCGAACATCTCGGGCCGGGCCAGGCAGTAGCGAATCGCGCGCTGGCCCAGCGCCGGATTGGTGGCCACCGTGACCTCGTCGTCCAGCGTCTTGTCGGCCCCGATGTCCAGGGTGCGGATCGTCACGGGCCGACCGGCCATGACTTTCACCACCGACGCATAGGCCTGGTACTGCTCTTCTTCGCCAGGAAGTTCGGCACGCCCCATGAAAAGGAACTCGCTGCGGAACAAGCCGATGCCCTGCGCCCCCGCGGCCAGTGCGGCAGGGGCCTCCTCGGGCAACTCGATATTGGCCTCCAGCGTCACGCTGATGCCGTCCAGCGTGATCGACGGCTCGTCGCGCAAAAGCTCCAGTTCGGCGCGCTCGTCGGCGTAGATGCGCTGCAATCCGCGGTACTGCGCCAGCATGGTCCCTGAAGGGTTGACCAGAACAGTGCCCGAGGCTCCGTCGACAATGATCATGTCGCCATCGCGCACGATGTCGCGCACATTGCCCATGGCGACCACGGCGGGCACCCCCATGCTGCGCGCAACGATTGCGGTATGCGACGTAGGCCCGCCCAGATCGGTGGCAAACGCCGAGAAGCGGGCACCGCGCAGGCGCAGCATGTCTGCCGGGGAAATGTCGTGTGCGATCACCACCAGCGGTTCGCCTGCGCCGCTGCAGATCGTCTCTTCCGGGAGCAGCGCCGGAGTGCCCGACAAGACATGCAGCACCCGCTCGATTACCTGGCGCACGTCGCCGCCGCGCTCGCGCAGGTACTCGTCTTCCATGGCGTCGAACTGCTCGCCCAGCAACTGCCCCTGCGCCGTGAGCGCCCACTCGGCGTTGTAGTGGCGCTCGCGGATCAGCGCCTGCGCCTGGTCGACCAGCAGGGGATCGCCCAGGAGCAGGCCGTGGACGTTGAGCATGGCGCCCAGTTCGCGCGGGGCATCCTCGGGCAGGGTGTTGGCCAGATGGTGCAGGTCGGCCTGAGCCCGCGTCAGGGCATCCCGGAGCCTGCGGCACTCGCCTTCGACGTCCTCGGGTCCGATGCGGTAGTGAGCGACTTCGAGGGCGGCGGCGCCCATGACGACCGCGCGGCCTATGGCATAGCCTCGTGCTACGCCTTTACCGCGCAGGGCCACCACCGCACCGGGAGGACCGGCCGGTGCCGGACTGTCGAGGAAGGCGTTACTCGTGCTCACCAAATTTTTCGTCGAACAAATTCTGAATTTCCGACAAGGCCTGATCGGCATCGCCGCCCGTGGCTTCCAGCCGCACCGTGGTGCCCAGGCCCGCCGCCAGCATCATCACGCCCATGATGCTTTTGGCATTGACGCGCTGCGCGCCGCGTGAAATGAAAATTTCGCTGTTGAATCGACTGGCTAGCTGGGTAAGTTTGGCGGCGGCCCGAGCATGCAGACCAAGCTTGTTGCTGATGACGATGTCTGAAGTAGCCATAGGAAGCCCGTATCGATACGCTTTTTTTTGAATTGCCGACTAGTCTACCCGTAGACAGCCTTGTACGCCGCCTGCCAAGGCTTTTTCACGCGTTTCGGCTAGTGACAAACTGCGATAGGTCAATGCCCGCAGCAACATGGGCGTGTTCAAGCCCGCAAGCAGGCAGCACGTCAGCCCTTCGGCCTGAGCCTGGACTATCGCGCGCTTGGCGATATTGGCCGGCGTGGCGCCAACCAGGTCGGTCAGCACCAGCACGCCGCTCTCGCGCGCCAGGCGCTGGATGTCGGCCAGGACCTGGGGCACGCGTGCCTCGGGTTGATCGTCGGGAAGGATATCGTGCACGGCCAGCGTATCGGCAACGCTGTCGCCCAGGACATGCCGCGCCATTTCGGACATGGCCTCGCCCAACGGGGCGTGCACGACGATGACGATGCCCGTCATATCAGACCTCCCGCTCAGGCGACGGCGCGCTCGAGCGCCTGCGCGAAGGCGTCGGCAACGTCAAAGCCGGTCTGCTCGGTGATTTCGACAAAGCAGGTCGGGCTGGTGACGTTGACTTCGGTCAGGCAGTCGCCGATGACGTCCAGGCCCACCAGCAGCAGTCCGCGTCCGGCGATGCGCCGGGCCACGGTCTCGGCGATGCGGCGATCGCTGTCGGAAAGCGGCTGCGCCACGCCGCGCCCGCCAGCGGCCAGGTTGCCGCGCGTCTCGCCGGCCAGCGGAATGCGCGCCAGGCAATACGGCACGGGCTCGCCTCCGATCAGCAGCACGCGCTTGTCGCCCTTGACGATGTCGGGAATAAAGCGCTGCGCCATGATGGTCTGCGTGCCGTTGCCGGTCAGCGTTTCCAGGATGGCATTGCGGTTGGGCTCTTCGTTGCGCAGGCGAAAGATGCCCGTGCCGCCCATGCCGTCCAGCGGCTTGACAATGACGTCGCCGTGCTGGGCATGGAAAGCGCAGATGCGATCCATGTCGCGCGTGACCAGCGTGGGCGAAACCAGTTCGGGGAACTCCGTAATGGCCAGCTTCTCTGGATGGTTGCGGATGGCCGCGCCGCTGTTGAAGACGCGCGCGCCCTGCTCCTGCGCATAACCCAAGAGGTGCGTGGAGTAGACATATTCCATGTCGAAAGGCGGATCCTTGCGCATGAGGACGGCGCCGAAGTCCTTCAGCGGCGCTTCGACGGCCGGGCCGGACTCGGTCCACCATGCGTGTCCGTGCAGGTCCGCCTCCGGTACCAGCGCAATGGGCGTGGCGCGCACGCGCACGATGCCGGCCTCGATATAAAGGTCGCCCTGCAGCGCAACGCTGAGCGTATGACCGCGCGCGACCAGCGCCCGCATCATCGCAACGGAACTGTCCTTGTACGCCTTCAGAAGCGGCAAGGGATCGATAACGAACAAGACATGCATGGGTTTTCTACCCGAGATTCATACCCGAATCATGGTAACTGAATTCGGCTGCGGGCGAAGGCATACCCCTACAGGCACGACGGCCCGGCCGTCCATCGCGGACGGCCGGGCCGTGGCGTTGCTGCAAAAGCCGGTTTGCGGGATCAGGCCGACGCTTCGACCTTGCCGCTGGCTTTCTTCTTGGGCGCCAGCACCATGACCATCTGGCGTCCTTCGAGCTTGGGCATGGCCTCGACCTGCGCCAGTTCGGTCAGGTCGTCGCGCACGCGCTCGAGCACGCGCATGCCCAGCTCCTGGTGCGCCATTTCGCGGCCGCGGAAGCGCAGCGTGACCTTGGCCTTGTCGCCCTCTTCCAGGAAGCGGCGCAGATTGCGCAGCTTGACCTGATAATCGCCTTCGTCAGTCGCAGGGCGGAATTTCACTTCCTTGACCTGGATGACCTTCTGCTTGGAGCGCGCCTCGGCCTGGCGCTTCTGTTCCTGGTACTTGAACTTGCCGTAGTCCATCAGACGGCAGACTGGGGGCTCGGCATTGGGCGCGATTTCCACCAGATCCACGTCGCTCTGCTCGGAAAGCCGAAACGCATCGGCGATCTTGACGATGCCGAGCTGTTCTCCATCCAGACCTATCAGACGCACCTCGGGGACGCGGATTTCACCGTTGATGCGTACGCTCTTTTCAGTGGCGATGTTGAAAACTCCTAGTAGTTAATCGAATGTGCGGCCGTGGCGTCATGCCTGATCGGACGCGGCTTGCGGCAGGCTGCGGCGCGTGGCGACATCTTCAGACAAGCGGCTGGTGAAGTCCTCGAGCGCCATGACGCCCAAGTCCAGGCCACCCAGACCGCGCACGGCGACCGTGCCGTTTTGCTTTTCCTTGTCGCCCACGACCAGGATATATGGAACCTTTTGCAGGCTGTGCTCCCTGATTTTACGGGTGATTTTTTCACCACGCAAATCTGGCTCAATCCTAAAGCCTTGTTTTTTCAGGGTTTGCGTAATTTGCGCCGCATAATCCGCAGATGGCTCGGAAATGCAGCAGACCACGGCCTGCACCGGGGCCAGCCAAGGCGGCATCGCGCCGGCGTAGTTTTCAAGCAGCATCCCGATGAAGCGCTCCAGCGAACCGAGGATGGCCCGGTGCAGCATGACGGGCGGCCGACGCTGGTCGTTCTGGTCGACGTACTCGGCCCCCAGGCGCACGGGCATGGAGAAGTCCACCTGCATGGTGCCGCACTGCCACTGGCGGCCGATGGCGTCCTTGAGCGTGTATTCGATCTTGGGGCCGTAGAAGGCGCCGTCGCCCGGCGCCACCACGAAGTCGCAGCCGGTAGCGCGCAGGCTTTCCATGAGCGCGTGCTCGGCCTTGTCCCAGGTGGCGTCGTCGCCGATGCGCTTCTCGGGGCGAGTGGCCACCTTGTAGAGCACCTCGGTGAAGCCGAAGTCCTTGTAGACCTTCTGCAGCAGCTCGGTGTACTGGGCGCACTCCTGCTGCAGCTGGTCCTCGGTGCAGAAGATGTGGCCGTCATCCTGCGTGAAGCCGCGCACGCGCATCATGCCGTGCAACGAACCCGAAGGCTCGTTACGGTGGCACTGGCCGAATTCGCCGTAGCGCAGCGGCAACTCGCGATAAGAGTGCAAACCGGCGTTGAAGATCTGGATGTGGCCCGGGCAGTTCATGGGCTTCAAGCCATACATGCGGTTCTCGGACTCGGTCGTGAACATGTTTTCACGATAGTTGTCCCAATGGCCGGTCTTCTTCCACAGCGACAGGTCGAGAATCTGCGGTGCCTTCACTTCCTGGTAGCCGTTGTCCTGGTAGACGCGGCGCATGTACTGCTCGACCTGCTGCCACAGGGCCCAGCCCTTGGGATGCCAGAAAATCAGCCCAGGGCCTTCGTCCTGCATGTGGAACAGGTCCAGTTCGCGGCCGATCTTGCGGTGATCCCGGCGTTCGGCCTCCTCCAGCATGTGCAGATATGCGTCCTGTTCTTCCTTGGTTGCCCAGGCCGTGCCGTAGATGCGGTGCAGCATCTCGTTGTTGCTGTCGCCGCGCCAATAGGCCCCGGCCACCTTCATCAGCTTGAAGACCTTGAGCTTGCCGGTCGAGGGCACGTGCGGGCCGCGGCACAGGTCGATGAACTCGCCTTCGCGGTACAGGCTGATGGTCTGGTCGCTCGGGATCGCGGCAATGATCTGGGCCTTGTAATCCTCGCCCATGTCCTTGAAGAAGGCGACGGCATCGTCACGCTTCCACTCCTCGCGCGTGACCACTTCGTCCTTCCTGGCCAGTTCGGCCATCTTCTTCTCGATGGCCAGCAGATCTTCGGGCGTAAAAGGGCGTTTGTACGCGAAGTCGTAGTAGAAGCCGTTCTCGATCACCGGACCGATGGTGACCTGCGCGTCGGGAAACAATTCCTTGACCGCATAGGCCAGCAGGTGCGCCGTCGAGTGGCGGATAAGGTCCAGGCCGTCGGCGTCTTTGGCGGTGATGATGGCCAGGGCGGCGTCCTGCTCGATGCGATGGCTGGTGTCGACCAGCTTGGGCGCGCCGCCCGGGATCGTGAC
>DAIDKG010000030.1 GCA_027450125.1 Bordetella sp.
ACCGCCCCGAGCTGGCCGACGAGTTGCTGGCGAACCTGGGACACGGAAAACCTTACGCGCATCCGGCCGCTAGCGTCGAGCGCATACGCCGCCTGATGCCGCGCCTGCCGGCAACGCCATGGAATGCATTGCAGGCCGAGCGCAGGTACCGGCGTGCCCGTGGCATGCTGGCCGGGCTGTCCCAGGGCCTCTGAGCGCCGGCCCTGGCTTTCGTCGCTGCCTCGTCCATGTCCGACAACTTCGATCTCAAGCAGTTCCTGTCCGATCTTCCTCATCTGCCGGGTGTGTACCGGCATCTGGACGAGGCCGGCGAGGTCATGTATGTGGGCAAGGCGCGTGATCTGAAAAAGCGCGTGTCCTCGTATTTTCAGAAAACGCTGTCCAGCCCCCGCATTGCGCAGATGGTGGCCAAGGTGGCCAGGGTCGAGGTGACGGTGACGCGCTCGGAGGCCGAGGCGCTGATCCTGGAAAACAACCTGATCAAGCGGCTGCACCCGCGCTACAACATTCTTTTCCGCGACGACAAGTCCTACCCTTACCTGCAGGTGACGGCACACGACTGGCCGCGCATTGCCTATTACCGCGGATCCACTTCGGGCCGCGGCCAGTATTTCGGCCCTTATCCCAATTCCTGGGCGGTGCGCGAGACGATCCAGATATTGCAGAAAGTCTTTCGCCTGCGCACTTGCGAAGACACGGTTTTCGCCAATCGTTCGCGGCCCTGCCTGCTGCACCAGATCGGACGCTGCTCGGCGCCTTGCGTACAGGCCCTGAGCCGGGAGGAATACGCGGCCGACGTGCAGCGCGCCGTTCGTTTTCTCAACGGTCAGGCACAGGACGTGATGGGCGAGATCGAGGCGCGTATGCAGCAGGCGTCGAGCGAGCTGCGTTTCGAGGAGGCCGCTGCCCTGCGCGACCAGATGGGATCGCTGGCGCGCGTGCTGCACCAGCAGACCATGGAAAACACCGACAATGCCGAAGACACCGACGTGATTGCGGTGGCCGGCGCGGGCGGCAGGGTCTGCGTGAACCTGGCCATGGTGCGCGGCGGGCGGCACCTGGGCGACAAGCCTTTCTTTCCGACGCATGCCGAGGGCGAACCGGCCGAGGATGTGCTGGCGGCCTTCGTGGCCCAGCACTACGTCGACGGCGCGATGCCGCCGGTCCTGGTGACGACGCACGCGCTGCCCGACAATGGCCTGCTGGGCCTGCTGGCCGAGCAGGCCGGAGCCAGGGCGCCGCGCATGCTGACGCGCCCGCAGGGCATGCGGCGGGCCTGGCTTGAGCAAGCGCAGAAGAATGCCGAACTGGCCCTGGCGAGGGCCTTGAGCGAGTCCGGCGCCAAGGCGGCGCGTACGGTGGCCCTGGCGCAGGCGCTGGACCTGGACACCGACGAGGCCATGCTGGACGCCCTGCGCATCGAGTGCTTCGACATCAGCCACACGGCAGGCGAGGCCACCCAGGCGTCTTGCGTGGTGTTCCAGCACCACGACATGCAGCCGTCGCTGTACCGGCGCTACAACATCGTCGGCATCACGCCGGGCGACGACTATGCCGCCATGCGCCAGGTGCTGACCCGCCGCTTCGCCAAGGTCGCCGATGGCGAAGCGCAGATGCCGGGCCTGGTGCTGATCGACGGCGGCAAGGGGCAGGTCGAGGTCGCGCGGCAGGTCTTTGCCGAACTGGGGCTGGACATCCAGTCGCTGGTGGGCGTGGCCAAGGGCGAGGTCCGCAAGGTCGGGCTGGAGACCCTGGTGTTCGCCGACGACCGCGAACCCGTGGCCCTGGGCAGGGAGTCCGCCGCGCTGATGCTGATCGCGCAGGTCCGCGACGAGGCACACCGTTTCGCCATCACGGGCATGCGCGCCAAGCGGGCCAAGACCCGCAATGTGTCGCGCCTGGAAGAGATCGAGGGCGTGGGGGCGCGGCGTCGGCAGCGGTTGCTGGCGCGTTTTGGCGGACTGTCCGGCGTGACCGCCGCCAGCATCGCGGATCTTGCCTCGGTGGACGGCATCTCGGACGAACTGGCCGAGCGCATCTACAACGCGCTGCACGGTTGAGGCGACGAGGGGCAAGGCCGCGGCCATTTCGCCGCCGGGCCGCCCCAAGGCGAAAACGCCCCCCTCGGGGGGGGCAGCAAGCCGAAGGCGCAGCGTGGGGGTCTCATTTGCCGCCGGGCCGCCCCAAGGCAAAA
>DAIDKG010000031.1 GCA_027450125.1 Bordetella sp.
CGTCGAAGGTGAAGGTCAGGCGCCAGTTGCCGTTGACCCACACCGACCAGTGATCCGCCAGATGGCCGCTGAGGCGGTGCAGCCGCCAGCCCGGCAGGTTCATGTCGCCGGCCGATTTCGCCTTGTCCAGTTGGTCGAGCAAGTTGCCGAGCCGCGTCGCATGCAGGGGCTGGATGCCGGCCTTGCTGCCGTTCTCGAAGAACGCCTGCAGACCCTTGTGACGGAAAGTCTTGATCACGCTCTCGACTGTATCACGCAACTTTACGCGATACCACGATCAAGACCTTGCGCATTGCGCGGGGATCAGCGAGCACGCTTGTCGGTAGGCTTTGCAGTAGAGACTCCCGGGTCCGAGCCAGACTTCCTTGCGTGGCAACGCCTTGCGAGGGTTTTTCGGTTTCTTTCACCGGCACCAATGAAATCAACGACTTAGAGCCCGCCTCTCGGCGGGCTTTTTCGTTGCCGGGTTACACGGGGGTTTTTGACACCGACCGAAAATTCACCAAGGGGCCATCGATGTCGGTCAACGTCGAAGGAGAGGCACGGAGATGCCGGCGCGCTCAACCATTGACGTGGCCTGAGTCATCCGAGCAACTCGGGGACTTGTGGCGTAAAATGAGGCTTTCCTCATAATCCGCCCTTCCAGGACGTTCGGCCGGCTACGCCATCATGCATCGAATCGGATTCTTCGTTTGCCATGGTCATGACGCCCTTGATCTTGCCGGGCCGCTTTCGGCTTTCAACCAGGCGGCCACAGCCGCTGGCCATGCCCCTTACGATTTGCAGGTAATCTCGCAGGCGGGCGGGCCGGTTCTCAGCAATGCCGGGCTTGCGATCGAGACAAAGCCCTTCGGGCGGCGCACCTTCGACACCGTCATTTTCGTGGGCGGTGATATCGGTCCGATGCAGACGCCGGAAAACGTGGCCGCTGCCAGGAAACTGGGCAACAGGACCGAGCGGGTGGCAAGCGTATGCACCGGTGCATTCCTGCTTGCGGAAGCGACCTTGCTGGACGATCGGAGAGCGACAACCCACTGGCGATATATCGCTCAATTGCAGTCGCGCTTTCCTCGCGTCAGAGTCGAGGGAGACAGCATCTATATCGCGGACGGTCGCATCTGGACCTCGGCGGGCATCGCTTCGGGAATAGACTTGGCGCTGGCGATGATAGAAAAAGACATGGGCGCGGAAATCGCGCGCGCCGTCTCCAAGCTTTTGGTTGTGGCGTATCGCCGACCAGGAGGCCAGTCCCAATTCTCCGCCATGTCCCAAATGGAACCGGAGTCGGATCGCATCCGCGCCGCCCTGAGTTTTGCCAGGGAACATCTGGCGGAAGCACTTCCTGTCGAGCGACTCGCAGAGGCTGCGAGTTTAAGTCCGCGGCAGTTCGGACGCGCCTTTCGCCGCGAGACTGGTGAAACGCCTGCAAAGGCAGTCGAGCGTTTGCGAGTCGAAGCGGCGCGGCTGCGCTTGCGGGACGGTAGCGAACCGATCGAAACGATTGCCCTGGCTGTGGGGTTCACCGATCCGGAAAGAATGCGAAGGGCTTTTGTCAAACTGCATGGACATCCTCCGCAATCGATCCGGCGCGAGAGTCGCTTTTTCGGCAGGCGCTAATCGATCGACGAAGCGCTCCTGACGGTGCCAACTGCGCGGGCGCGCCGGCAAAACTTTGCGGGCATCAAGCGCATGGCGCCGTTCCATGGAACCCAGGACGCGTTTCGCGTATCTGCGAGCGCTGGCAAAACGCCGTTCAGTGATCTCCAGCGCCCGCCCGCGGACGTTTTCCAGAACATCGAGGGGCCGTCGATAACGACACGCTCATCGCAGGGGAGGCGCCATATAACCGCAGCTTCTCATGGAGCGTAGCTGCTCCACATGTCGCGATGCAGCTTCCAGACGCCGCCCCGCTTCAAGAAGATGAGTATTTGCTTGGCATGGATCTGGAGCTTTCCGTCATGATCGCGAACGTCGACATCTGAGACTTCAGTCACCGTCTGATTGTCGCCGTAGAACTCGTAATTGCTGAAAGACACCGAGCCCGGCCGGGATCCGGCGTAGGCCTTGGCGAAGTACGCGGTAATCGCGGCGTTTCCCGTGACCCTGTCGCCTCCAGGCGGCAAGAGCGCGCCGTCTTTTGTATAGAGATGGCCTATCGCGGCGTAGTCCCCCCGCCGAAAGGCGTGGGCCCATCGTGCGTTCTGGGCCTTGATGGCCGCCTCGGTTCGGCGTGCCGGGCCATTTGCCAATGCCGGCATGGCGAACCCGAATGTAGAAATGCCAACTGCAAGGGCTGCGGTAAAAAAACGAATCGATCTCACTTTTTGATTTCCTGTCAAAAAAATCCGATGAAAGACGGCCATCAGGTTGGGGCGGATGGCTCAGGCAATGCGCATGGTGGCCTCGTCGCGCACCCCCGATCTTCCTATGCGTATTGCCTGGGAACGATTTCAGTCCAGACCCGGAATCAAGGCGAGGCCTTTCGATGCGTTCGGCAGTATTTTGTCGACCATGGCGAGAATTTGCGGCGGCGCATCGCTGGGATCACCGCAATGGAAGGGGGGCGCCGGGTCATAGGCGATCAGCAGCTGCGTAAATTCGGCCGCCTTGCGTCCGCGCAGTTTTTCTGCGACACGCAGCGCGAAATCGATGCCGGCAGTTACGCCTCCCCCGCTCATGAATCGTCCGTTGTCGTCTTCCACGAAACGTTCCGCCACAGGAATCGCGCCATATTTGGGCAGCTCGTTGAGGAAAGCCCAATGGCATCCGCTGCGCTTGCCCTTGAGCACGCCCGTTGCGGCCAGCACGAGCGAGCCGTTGCAGACCGAGGTCACATACTTGGCGCCCTCGGCCAGACGACGGATCTGCGCCTGGTACCCCGGTCCCATCGGTGCGCTCAGGTTGGATCCGCCGGGAACCAGGATCAAGTCGGTTTTCTCGATATCGGCCAATCTTTCGGTATTGCCGTAGACGACCCCGAATTCGAGTGTCACGTGGCCGCCATTGAGACTCGCGTAGCGAACCTTGGTATTGGGCAGCCGGTGGAAAATCTCGCTGGGCCCGGCGAAATCAAGAAGCGTGCCTCCGTCGTAAGTCACAATCAGAATATTGAGCGGCTCATCCTGGGCGAGGCTGCCCGCCTTGCTTGCGGTCTGCGCATAGGCAGGGGTGGCGTGCCCGAGCAATGCTGCGCCTCCCGCGACCGCGGCTAGAGCTGCGACGCCGCCCAGCTTGAGCGCATCGCGGCGTGAATGGCTTGCGCCGGTGAGTTGCTCATAGGAATCGCTGTTTTCGTGATGTTCGATCAAGATAATTTCTCCTTGTACCTGGGCTCGTCCGTAAGCGCAGTCAGGCCGGGCCGGATTGAAGATCCACCAAAGGGCGCAAAGCCTGTGGGTCGTTTTGAAGTATGGATAGGCCTCGATGGCGTCCAAAGGCCGACATCGGGCACCGCAGGCCTAAAGCTGCGAGGCTCCGCCATCAACGATCATTTCGGTGCCGATGACATAAGCCGATTCGTCGCTGGCGAGATAAAGCGCTGCGTAGGCGACATCCTCTGCCTTGCCCATGTGGCCGGCCGGTATGGTTTTCGCCATGGCCTGCTTGCGTTCGCGGACGGCCTCGTCGGACAACCCCCACTTGCTTAACAGGGGGGTATCCATTGCGCCCGGGGCGATGGCATTGAAGCGGATCTTCCGGCCGAGAAACTCATACGACCAGCTTCGCGCAAGCGAGCGCACGGCTGCCTTTGCGGCTGCGGTCAACGAAATCCCGTGCTTTCCGGTTTGATCCACGAACGATGTGTTGAGAATGACCGAGGCGCCTTCCCGCAAGTCGGCCAGCACCGCCTGAAGCGTGAACACCACGCCCTTGACGTTGATGTCCATGATTTTGCTGTAGAGCTCCTCGTCGATTTCTTCGAGCGCGGAAGGAAAAGCCCAGCCGGCGTTGGCGAACACGACATCGAGGCCGCCGAACTTCTCTTTAATCGTTGTGGCAATGGCCCGCATGTCGCTGATCGAGCGCACGTCGCCCTTGAGGACCAGCGCATTCTCGCCAAGCTCGGATTTCACACGTTCAAATACGGTTTCATCGCGGCCAGTTACCGCCACCCGGGCGCCTTGCGCAATGAAGAGCTTGGCAGTGGCTAGGCCGATGCCGCTCGTGCCGCCCGTGATCAAAGCTGACTTGTTCTTAAGTCTCATATCTACGTTCCTTTCTTTGCTTCACCGTTGATCGAGCCACGATTCAAGTGCGGCGGCATTTGAATCAAGCTGACTTCGCCAGCAAATTATCGAGCAAGCAAGGAATGACTCAAAGGACGTAGAACCCTCAAAAACCGCCATGGCTGCCAAAACGACGAACGGTGCGGATCCGGTGCTCAGCGCGGTGGGTCCAGGTAAAGGCCGACGATGTCGCGCACCTTGTCGACGAACGTCGGATCCGTCGACAGCTTCAACGTTTCCTGGCGATGGGGCTGCAAGCCGAAGGCACGCCGGATGCGCGAAATCGCCGTCCGCGACATGCCCATCGCATGGGCCATCGTGCGCGTGCTCCAGTGCGTGGCCCCGCTGGGCACGCTCTCCAGGGTTCGGGCGATCCCCGCGTCACTCGCGCATCATCGATGCTCCGCGGTGCCCCCGAGCGCGGCGCGTCCGGCAGCCCATCGATGCGCTGGCAATGAAATCAAGGCCACTCTTGGGTGCCTTTTGCTTCCATCACTGAGTAAGGCCGACTCAGGCCTCAGGGGCCTTCATGGTGTCACTGCGAGAGACCTCAGGGCGCTGTAGGGGAATGGGCGGGCCGATTGGGCGTTGACGCCGCGCCCAGCACCTGGAAATCCACCGGGCCGAGCTGGCGCGGGGCTTCGGCCCCACGCAGCCATACGCGCGCCTGCAGGCGGTGCGCGCCGGCGCGGATGCGCCAGTCCAGGGAATCGGCGTCGCCGCCGGCCAGCTTGCGCCCGTCGAGCAGCCACTCGACACGGCGCGGAGCCCGTCCGGCGGTGTCGAGGGCGAAGCGGTAGACCTGGGCCTGGCGCGGCAGGCGCGGGTCCAGCGCCAGGGTCTCGCCGGGCAGCGGACGCGCGATGGCCAGCGTGGGCGCCCGCGCCGGTGGCGCGACCGACGCTCCGGGAAGGCGCCAGTCCTCGCGCCGCACGCAGGGCGGCGGGCCGATCCATTCGCAGGTGGGTACCAGGTGCAGCCGCGCGTCCTGCCACAGCCCGGCGTAGGGCGCGTCGCGCCGCAAGCGCGCGAAGATCTCGCGCAGCACCGGCGCCGGCCCGCTCGATCCGGTCAGGCCGTCGGTGGAGCCGCCAGCCAGGCGCCCCATCCACACGCCCACCGTGTAGCGACTGTCGAATCCCACGGTCCAGGTGTCGCGGTAATCGCTGGAGGTGCCGGTTTTGACCGCGGTCGGGTACGGCAGATCGAGCACGCTGTCGGCGCCGAACTCGGCGGCGCGCGCATCGGGGTCGGACAAGATGCTGGCCAGCACCGAGCTGACCTCGGGTGACAGCAGCGGCAGCGGCTGCGGCCGCGGCAGGCCGGCCAGCACGTGCAAGGGCAGCCAGCGGCCCCGGCGCGCGAGGGTGGCGTAGCCCTGCACCAGTTCGTACAGGCTGACCGCGCCATCGCCCAGCACGATGGCCGGGCCGTAGTAGTCGGCGCCGCGCCGCAGGCTGCGAAAGCCCAGTTGCTGCAGC
>DAIDKG010000032.1 GCA_027450125.1 Bordetella sp.
CGGGCCGGAAGTGATCCGATGTGGATGCTTCCGGCCTGTTCCTTTTGCTTGAGACGCTGCTGAATGTCGAGAGCCTGTCGGTGGTCGATATCGGCAGCGATCTTCCCTATGCCGGTTTTCTGCAGGATGGCACCGAGGACATGCCGGCGCGCAAGTACCTGGGCTGGAACGACGCGACTTTCCCGGTCTACGAGCAGCTGCTGTTGGGCTGGATCGCCCTGGGCGATGAAAGGGCGCTCCTGTGATCGTCTTTCTGGGCTTGCTTTGGACCGCCGCGGTCTACGTGGCGCTGTCGCCCATGCTGATCCTGTCCTGGTGGCTGCTGATGACCTCGCGCATGCTGACCTGGGGCTATCGGCACCTGACCTCATGGCTGACGGGGACCGAACCATGAAAACCATCCGCCTGCTGCACAAGCACACGCACGAAGGCAAGACCTACCAAGCCGGCGAGACCGTCACGCTGCCCGACGAGACGGCGGCATGGCTGGTGCAGTTTGAGCAGGGCTATCGCGCGCAGTTGATCCGACAGCGCGAGGAAGCCGCCACTCCGGCGAAGTCCGAGGACGGCGATGCTGGCTGAGCTCGCGCAGGACCTGCTGACGACGCTGCAGTCCATCCCGGCGCTGGCCACCTCGAGCGGCCTGGATCTGCTGGGCGACATGCCCGACCCAGGCGCAGCGAAGGTCGTGCCGCCCGCGGCATGGGTCATCCCGAAGGACTGGGAGAACTTCGAGGACGACGCAGCCATTCTCCCGGCGGCGGCACCCAACGGGCGACACGAGTTCGTGGTCGGGCTGTACCTGCCGACGACCGCGCAGATCGCCACGCAGCTTCCGCTGCTCAATTCCGTCATCGACGCCATCCACGGCACCGCGTCCCCCTCGGGCCAGCGCTGGTATTGCCGCAAATACAGCCGGGCGGCGACGAATCCCGGCGTGATGGTCTACGCCATCGTGTTTGCGGTCTCCGCGTCGTTCTGACCCCTCTCTGAATTCATCGAGCCCCGCCTGCCCGCGGGTGATCATTCCTGGCCGCCCTGTGCGGCCTTTTCTTTTTGAGGCCACACCATGAGCATCGCGGATCTCGTTTATTACATCGGTCAAGGCAAGGTCTATGCGGCTTCGCGGGCCTCCGCCGGCGCCGTCAACGGCGGCGAACTCTTCCTGGGCGACGTTGCCGAGCTGAAGATCAACCATGCCAAGCAAGACTGGCAGATGACCGAGGAAAACACCACCGGCTTCGGCGGGACCGCTGACGCCAGTTCGGTCGCCATCCCGATTGCCGTGAGCCTGCAGCTCAAGCAATGGAGCGTGGCCAACCTGGAGAAGGCCGTCTACGGCACCTCCTCGGGCGCGCAGACCTCCGGTACCGTGACCAACGAGGTGTTCAGCGGCTACTCCGGCGCCAGCGCCCACCTGGCGCACCTGGGCGTTTCCAGCGTCTCGCTCAAGGCCAATTCCTCGGGCGGAACGGCGCTGGTCGAGGGCACCGATTACACCCTGGACCCGAAGTTCGGCCTGGTGACGTTCCTCTCCAGCTCGGCCGTGGTGTCGGGATCGGGCGCCGTTCCAATCTACGCGAACTACAGCTACGAGGGCTACAACGGCTCGATCGCCGGCATCGCCTCGCAGCCGCCCGAGTATCAGATCCGGCTGGATGGCTACAACGTCACGGTGCCGGATGGCGCCGGCAGCTTCGCGGCGGTCCAGGTGACCATCAATCGGGTGAAGCTCAAGCTGTCCAAGGAACTCGATCTGCTGTCCAAGAAGTATGGCGTGCTCGACCTGGAAGGCGACATCTTGTACGACTCGACGGCGCCGGTGGGCACGAGCCCCTACTACACGATCACCAAGGCCTGATCCCGCGGCGCGCGGGCGGCGCGCCATTTCCTGATTTCTGGAGGTGCAGGTGAACGAAGCGCAAGTGCTGGCCCCGGGCCGCGATGTGCAAGTGGGCGACGAAACCGTGCGCGTGGAACCCATCCGGGGACTGCGGCGCACGATCGAGGCCGCGGGCCGGATTTCTCCGCTGCTCAAGGCGCTCAATCGATCCGGGGCGCTCATGCCCAAGGAAGATGCGACCGCACTGGATGCGGCGATCGCCTGGGTCGACGTGCTGGCGGCAGGCGGCGACGATGCGCTGCGCTTTCTGGCGTTCGCACTCGGCAAGCCGCTGGAGTGGATCGAGGAGCGCGAAATCGATGAGGTGGTCAAGCTCGGCCGCGCCGTGTTCGAGGAAAACCGCGATTTTTTCGGCCAGCGGGTGCTCCCGCTGATCGCCCCGGCCCAGCCGCCGGCGGATGGACCGACCTCCTCGGAATCCTGATCGCAAGCGGCCACCGACACGACGACATCATGGAGCGCTACACGCTGTCGCAGATCCGCCTGTATGTGGACGCAGCGACTCGCCTGAAAAAGCGCGACATGGCCAACCAGGTGCGCGCCGTGTCGCTGGCGATTGCCCAGGCCTTCGGCGAGAACATCAGCGGCGTGCTGAAGGACCTCGACGGGTGAAGTCGAACAGATCGTTGTACGACAGCAGCAGTACCCGGTTGGCGCGAGCCAGCCGAACCGCCGATGGCTGGTAGCCGGAGACGGAGACGACCGCCGCGGCGCTTGCCCCGTACATCGCTGCGCCGGTGGCGGCCTGTTGCACCGCAGAAAGGTCGACGCGGCTGCGCCACTTCTTGACCTGGATGGCGACCTTCAGGCCCTGGCGCTCGGCAAGCACATCGACGCCGAAATCGCCGGAGGTCCTGGTGGTGCAGCAGATCCAGCCCTGGGACTGCAGCACCTGAGCGCAGTGCATTTCGAAGCCCACGGGCGTCATCACGGCCAACTCCGAGCCGCGCAGCATCAGCAGGCGCCGCCGGCGGAATTCCTCGTCGTGTTCCGAGCGCCATGCGATGTATCGGTGCCAGCCCCACCGGGCAAGCCGAAACAGCAGGTACAGGACGCCGGCAACGGCGAAGAACGCCGCGATCAGCAGGTTGGCCGCATCGAACTCACTTCTACGCCGCATAGACCATGACCGACATGAACGCAAGGATGCGCCTGACGCTGGAGAATCTGGCGTCCGGGCCGCTGGAGGCGTTCGTCGACCAGCTCAAGGGCCTGGAGGCGATCGCCAAGTCGGTCAATGGTACGCTCGCGCCCCTCGCGCGGCTACTTCGCCAGACCGGCGAATCGGCCAGCGCTGGCGCCGGGGGCCTTGGCAAGTTCTCCGACGCCATGAACGTCATGGGGACGCGCCTGGAGGGCCTGGAGACCAAGCTCGGCGCGAGCGTGGACGGCCTGGCGCAGTTCGGCGCCATGGCGCGCGAGGCGGCGGGGGCGATCCAGCAGGCAGCGGCCGCCATCACCTCGGCCACCGCGGCCATGGATCTTTCTGCGCTGAGCGCCGAGAGGGCCAGCGCCGGCGTGCGCAACCTCGGCGCAAGCGCGGCCGCGGCCAAGGGCGAGCTCACCGCGATGTCCGGCGTCATGAAGGACATGGTGGGCCTGTTCGCG
>DAIDKG010000033.1 GCA_027450125.1 Bordetella sp.
GCCCGTTAGGAAAAACAGCGTGGGACTGAGCGAGGAGTTCAGGATGTCGGGTGTTTTGAGCGGCAGGCCTTGCGCGCCCCAGATGAATCGCACAGAATCCTGCAGCACGTAGGCCAGCCCGAATGTGAGCAGCAGGCTGTACAAAGGGTCGCGGTTGTACATGGGCCTGATGAGTATGCGCTCGACGATCAGGCCCACGATCGCCGCCAGGAACGGCGAGACGATCAACGCCCCCCAGAACCCCACGTAGGGATCGAGCGTATAGGCGAAATAGGCGCCCAGCGCGAGAAAGCCGCCGTGGGCGAAATTGATGACGTTGGTCAGATTGATGATCAGGGACAGGCCCAACGCCATGAGCGCATAGAAAGCGCCGATGACGAGTCCGTTGAATATGTTGAATAGGACCAGCTGGGTCACGCCATTCCTCCATTTGAACAAAGGTCGGGCCATCCGCGACGACGCAGATGGCCCGGCTTGCCGACAGCGACGGCCTTTAAGAACGGCCGGTCAGGACGGCCGGTCAGGACGGCCAGACCATCTTGCAGCCTGTCTCGGCGACGGACGGCGCAATGGTGTGGCTGTCGATGGTCACGTCGATGTGGAACAGGTCGTCGGGAGCAGTGCCTTTGGCTTGCGCGTGACCTGCCCAGAGCGTTCCGATGAGTCCGTGCTGATCGGCACGATAGGCGACCGAACCCGGTTGCAGGGCTATCTCGGGCGGCAGCACAAGGCCGTCGAGCGCGCGGGCCACCTTCACCGGTTCCAGCGATTTCGCCTTGTTGGCCGCCAGGGCGCAGGCCTGGATCGACGTGTGGCCGAACCAGGTGCGCGCCGTGGGCACGCGGCCGGTCTTTTTCTTGATGGCGGCGACGAACTCCTCCACGTGCGGCACCCCGGGCTGATTCCAGTACCACTCAATCACCCAGTTGCCGATACGGGCCTCCGGCGGCAGCGCTTCGAGCGTTTCGAGCTCGATGTTCGCCCCCGCGATATGGAAGCGCTTGTCCAGGCCGAACTGCACGGTCTGCTTGAGCACATTGGTCTGGTCGTCGCCGTTCTGCAGGATGACGATGACGTCGGGGCTGGCGGCCTGCGCCTTGATCAGGTAGGAGGAGTAGTCGCTGGTTCCCAGCGGGATCAGATCGGCCCCGACGTTGGTGGCGCCATACTTCTTCAAGTTGACGTTGTAGGCATCCAGCAAGCCATGGCCGAACGCATAGTCGGGAACGAGGAAGTAGAACTTCTTGCCGAACCGCTTGATGAGCGACGGGGCGATCGCGTTGACCAGCAGGGTGGTCGATGGGCAGGTCTGGAAGACGTCCCAGTGGCACTCCGTGCCGGTGATGGGGTCGGCGTGGCCGCCCGGATCCATCAGGAACACGCCTTTCGCGTACGCCACTTGGGAGATGGCTTCGGCCAGGCCCGAGTTCACGTTGCCGATGAGGAAGTCGACCTTGTCGCGCTCGATCAGCTTGTGCGCTTTCTGCACCGCCACGCCGGCATCGCCGCTGGTCGAATCTTCGACGATCAGCTTGGCTTCGCGACCCAGGATGCCGCCCTTGGCATTGATCCGCTCGACGGCCAACTCCATGCCATGCAATTCGTTCCTGCCGGTGATCGCATAGGTTCCCGTGAGCGGGTTGTCTATGCCGAATTTCACCGGCTGCTCGCCGGTCGCCAGAACGATGCGCGGCGATACGATCGCCGCCACCCCTGTTGTCGCCGCCATTTTCAGGATGGTGCGGCGGCTGATTCCTTTCGAACTGCCTTTGTCGTCCATTAGAAGCTCCTCCGTTGTGACACGCCGGTGGGCGCCGTGTCCGTCAGTGCTTGCTGGACAGATCTTGACGGCGCGCTACCTAAAAGAAAAATCGACCTTCATGCTTGATATCTCAACTAAATTGCGCCGAACACCATGGAATGTCAACCCGAGAAAACGGGAACTTTGGGCTCGAAATGCCCAATTTACGGATAAAACTGGTCAGACCAGTGATTCGAGTTCTTCCTGGAGCGAGAGCCACTGTTCATCCAGGTTGCCGGCGTGCTTGCTCAACTCGCCATGCTCGGCCATGACCTGTTTGCGCTGCGCGCGGTGCGACTCGTCGGCGTAGAAGCCAGGGTCCGCGATCAGCGCGTCCAATTCGGCCAGACGCAGACGGGTTCTCTCCATGTCTGCCTCGACCTGCGCCAGGCGCTTTTCCAGCGGCTTGCGCAAGGCAGCCAGGCGCTGCCGCTCCTGGGCTTCCTGGCGCTTCTGTGTCTTGCGGTCTATTGCGGGCGCATCTCCCGACTCACCCGACCCAGATGCCGCTGCCTTGGCCGCGGCACTCTCGGAGCGCTCATTCGCTTTTTCGGCGGCATTGCGCGCCGCCAGCCATTCGCGGTAGTCCTCCAGGTCGCCCTCGAACTCCTGCACGCAGCCGTCGGCCACGATCCAGAAGCTGTCGACCGTGGTGCGCAGCAGGTGCCGATCGTGCGAGACCAGCAGCATGCTGCCGGAAAACTCGGCCAGGGCCGCAGCCAGGGCTTCGCGGGTTTCCACGTCCAGGTGGTTGCTGGGTTCGTCCAGCAGCAGCAGATTGGGCTTTTGCCAGACGATGAGCGAGAGGGCAAGGCGGGCTTTTTCACCGCCCGACATGGGGCCGACCTTGTTTAGCACCGTCTCGCCCGAAAAGCCGAAACCGCCCAGGTAATTGCGCAGCTCCTGCTCGCGCACATCGGGCGCCAGGCGCGCCAGGTGCTGCAAAGGCGTGCCGTCCAGGTCCAGCATGTCGAGCTGGTGCTGGTGGAAGTAGCCGACGGCCAGCCCGCGCGAGGCGCGCCGCTCGCCGCCCAGCGGGGCGAGTTCTTCGGCCAGCGTCTTGATCAGCGTGCTCTTGCCTGCGCCGTTCACGCCCAGCACTCCCACGCGGCTGCCGCCGCGCACCATCAGGTTCACGTCGCGCAGG
>DAIDKG010000034.1 GCA_027450125.1 Bordetella sp.
TACAAGTTCACGCACGCGGCCCCGGCGCACGACTGGCTGCACCTGGGCGGCGGGGCCATAGGAGGCGGCATGCCGGTCGCAACCGGCGCAGCCATTGGCGCGGGCGGCCAGCGCCGCGTGATCAATCTTCAGGCCGACGGCTCGGCGATGTATACGCTGCAGTCGCTCTGGACCCAGGCGCGCGAACGCCTGCCCGTGACGACGATTATCATCAGGAACGGCAAGTACAACATCCTGATCGGCGAGTACAAGGGCGTTGGCGCCGTGCCCGGACCCACCGCGATGAGCATGCTGGACCTGGGCAACCCCGATCTGGACTGGGTGCGCCTGGCAGCGGGCATGGGCGTGGCGGGGCGTCGCGCCACCACGCTGGAAGAATGCGCTGACCTGATGGAGAGCAGCTTTTCCCGGCCGGAGCCGTTTTTGATCGAACTGCTTGTCTGATCGGCGGCTGCGCCCAGGGCCTGTCGACACGAAAACGAGCCGCGTCGGCGCCGTGGTCGCTTGATTCTCATCAACTTTTAGCGGTCTTTTCCGACCCTGTCAGGATAATCCCTTAATTGACAGCGCTGTCAATTCGGCCGATTCTCCTATCCGCGCCGATTTGTGAAGTCAGCGCGGCGCGCGCTACACAAGGCGAGTCAAAAAATAGAGCCCAAGTCCCGCATACGCTGCGGCGGGCCGCACAGTAGGAGACTGTCGATGGACAACGCAAGTCGGATCCCGCCCCGCACGAGGCAAGCCCGTTTCGCCCGCAGGGCGGCAAGCGCCGCGATCGGCGCGCTCATCCTTGGCTCCATGGGCGCCTATGCCCATGCCGAGGGCATTACTTCCAGCCCCTACCTGCTGGGCGACTGGGGCGGTTGGCGCACGCGCCTGGCAAACGACGGGGTGTCATTCAACCTGGGCTACACCGGCGAACTGGCGCACAACGTCACCGGCGGCGACAAGCACATAACGCGCTATGCCGATCAGTGGGCGCTGGGTACGACGTTCGACCTGGACAAGCTGGTCGGCTGGAAGGGCGCGACGTTCCAGACCACGTTCACCGAGCGTAACGGCCGCAACCTGGGCGCCGATGCCAATATCGGCAACAACATGCTGCTGCAGGAAGTCTATGGCCGCGGCCAGACCGTGCACCTGACCGACTTCTGGCTGGATCAGAAGCTGTTCGACGACAAGCTGTCGATCAAGCTGGGCCGCATGACCGTGGGCGAGGATTTCGCCAGCTTCTCCTGCGACTTCCAGAACCTGACCTTCTGCGGATCGCAGCCCGGCAATCTGGTGGGCAGCTACTGGGTCAACTGGCCGACCAGCCAATGGGCGGCGCGCGCCAGGCTGACGACGTCGAAAGACACCTACGCACAGGTCGGCGTCTACCAGGTCAACCCGAATTACGTGAACGACGATTATGCGCGCACCTACGGCTGGACCTTGCAGAATCCCAGCGGCACCACCGGCGCGTTGATTCCGCTGGAAGGCGGCTGGACGCCCAAGGTGAACGGCCTGCCGGGTTCGTACAAGGTCGGCGTCTGGTACAACACGTCCAGCGGCAAGGATCTGTACTACGACGTCAACAACAACTCGCGCGCACAGACGGGCCTGGCTGCGCTCAGCCACGGCGGCCAGTACGGCGCCTACATCAATTTCCAGCAGCAGATCACGGGCGAGCCCGGAGGGCGCGGCGCCAGCCTGTTCCTGAACATCTCCCAGGCGGACAGGGCCACCGCGCAGACCGATCGGCAGATCGCCATGGGCGTGCAGTACAAGGGCCCGTTCGGCCGGCCGAACGACAGCATCGGCTTCGGCATCGGCGCGACGCACAACAACGGCCGCTATGCCAACTATGTCAACCAGCTCAACGCGCTCACCGGCTCGCATACGATCGCCGGCGACGGCTACGAGTATGCCAGCGAGGTGTACTACAGCTGGTCGCCCATTCCGTCGATGTTCGTGCGCTTGAATCTGCAGTATGTCGTGCATCCGGGCGGCACGTCGCAGAACCACAATGCGTTCGTCGTGGGCCTGAAGACCGGCATCGCGTTCTGATCGAACCAGGCCATGCCGTCCGGGATCGGAACGGCATGGACTCCCCATACAAAAATAGGCCCTCCGAAAAAGGCCGACATTCGAATCCCAGGAGACACTCCATGATTTCCCGCGCTTTCAAGATCACCGTCACCGCGCTGGCAACGGCCGCCGCCCTGTGCGCCGCGCCGGCCTACGCGAGCAAGACCCATCCCGTCATCGGCTTCTCGATCGACGATCTGCGCGTCGAGCGCTGGACCCATGATCGCGACTTTTTCGTCGAGGCCGCCAAGAGGCTGGGCGCCACCGTCGACGTGGAATCGGCCAACGCCAACGAATCGCGCCAGATCTCGCAGATTCAGAATCTCATCGCCCAGGGCGTGGATGCGCTGGTGATCGTGCCGTTCAATTCCAAGGTACTGGGCAACGTGATCGCCAGCGCCCATCGCGCCGGCATCAAGGTGGTGTCCTACGATCGCCTGATCCTGGACGCCGCCGTCGACGGCTATGTCTCGTTCGACAACGAGAAGGTCGGCGAAATGCAGGCCCAGGGCGTCGTGAACGCAGCGCCCAAAGGCAATTACTTCCTCCTGGGCGGCGCCCCCACCGACAACAACGCCCGTCTGCTGCGCCAGGGGCAGATGAAGGTGCTGCAGCCCCTGATCGACAAAGGCGACATCAAGATCGTCGGCAAACAGTGGACGCCGCAATGGGAGCCGGAAAAGGCCCAGAGCATCATCGAGAACGCCTTGACCGCGAACAACAACAACATCCAGGGCATCGTCGCCTCCAATGACGGCACGGCCGGCGGGGCGATTCAGGCCCTCACGGAGCAAAAACTCGAGGGCAAGGTGGCTGTGTCGGGCCAGGATGCCGACCTGGCGGGCGTGCGCCGCGTGGTCGCGGGCACCCAGACCATGACGGTCTACAAGCCCCTGCGCGCCCTGGCCACCTCGGCCGCCGAAATGGCCGTGGATCTGGTCAGGGGCGTCAAGCCGAAGTTCAATACCCAGATCGACAACGGCAAAGAGAAAGTCGACACGTTGCTGCTCAAGCCGATTCTGCTGACCAAGGACAATGCCGATGTCGTCGTCAAGGACGGCTTCTACACGCACCAGCAGGTCTTCGGCAAATAAGCGCAAGGGGCGATCGATGAGCGGCAACGGCTACCTCCTGGAGATGCGCAATATCGTCAAGGCGTTCTCCGGCGTGCGCGCACTGGACGGCATCAACCTGGCGGTGCGGCCGGGCGAGTGCGTCGGCCTGTGCGGCGAAAACGGCGCGGGGAAGTCGACCCTGATGAAGGTGCTGTCCGGCGTTTATCCGTACGGCAGCTACGAAGGGGAGATACGCTGGGAGGGGCAGCCGCTGCGCGCGCATTCGGTGCGCGACAGCGAGAGGCACGGCATCGTCATCATCCACCAGGAATTGATGCTGGTACAGCAGCTCTCGGTCGCCGAGAACGTGTTCCTCGGCAACGAAATCACGCTGCCGGGCGGGCGCATGAACTACGACGCCATGTACCGCGAGACCGAAAAGCTGCTGGCGCGGCTCAAGCTGTCCGGCATCGACGTCACTGCGCCGGTCATGCACTACGGCAGCGGCCACCAGCAACTGTTCGAGATCGCGCGCGCGCTGGCCAAGAACGCGCGACTCTTGATACTGGACGAGCCGACCTCGTCATTGAGTTCCAAGGAGATCGACGTTCTCCTGGGCATCATCGAGGACCTCAAGCGCGGCGGCGTGGCGTGCATCTACATTTCCCACAAGCTCGAAGAGGTCGCGCGCGTCTGCGACACCGTGGCGGTGATCCGCGACGGCGCGCAGGTGGGAACGCGCGCGGCGGCGCAGATGAGCGTGGACGACATCATCGCCCTGATGGTCGGGCGCCGCATGGATTCGCTCTTTCCGCGCATCGAGCACGAGATCGGCGAAGTGGTGCTTCAAGCCCGCAACGTCACGTGCTGGGATGCGACCAACCCCAGCCGCAAGCGTGTCGACGACGTGTCGCTCAGCGTGCGGCGCGGCGAGATACTGGGCATCGCCGGACTGGTCGGGGCGGGGCGCACGGAGCTGGTCTCAGCCATTTTCGGCGCCTATCCGGGGCGGTCCTCCTTGTCGTTGACGCTCGAAGGCAAGCCCGTAACGCTCAAGGATCCCAATCGAGCCATCGCCAGCGGCGTCTGCCTGGTGCCGGAAGACCGCAAGCGCCAGGGCATCGTTCCGCTGATGGGCGTCGGCGACAACATCACCCTGGCTACGCTGCAGGCCTATGCGCGCGGCGGCACGGTCGACCGCGACGCCGAGCTGCGAACCGTAAAGGACGCGATCCAGCGGCTGCGGATCAAGGCGGCCAGCCCGATGCTGGCCATCGCCGGGCTGTCGGGCGGCAACCAGCAGAAGGCGGTGCTGACCAAGATGATCCTGGCCAAGCCCAAGGTGCTGATTCTCGACGAGCCCACGCGCGGCGTGGACGTGGGCGCCAAGTACGACATCTACAAACTCATTTTCGAACTCGCGTCCGCGGGCGTGGCCATCATCATGGTCTCTTCCGAGTTGCAGGAGATCCTGGGCATGAGCGATCGCGTGCTCGTGATCGGAGAAGGCCAGGTACGCGGCGACTTCATCAACCAGGGCCTGACCCAGGAGGACATCCTGGCCGCCGCGCTCAACACCCGACAGCAGCCGCGCGCTGCCTGAATCCCATGAACCAATTTCCTACCCCGGCCAATGGCCGCATCATTCCCGCCGCGGGCTCACCGCGCATGGACGCGCGGCAAATCCAGCTGCTTTTCACGCGCTACAAAATACTCGCCCTGCTGTTCGCGGTAGGGTTGATCTGGCTGTTTTTCTGGAGCCAGACCCACGGCACGTTCCTGACGCCGCGCAGCCTGTCCAATCTCTTCCTGCAGATGTCGGTGACAGGCATGCTGGCCTGCGGCATGGTGTTCGTCATCATCGCCGGCGAGATTGATCTGTCGGTCGGCTCATTGCTGGGCCTGCTGGGCGGACTGGTCGCCATCCTGACCGTCAACCTGCACTGGCCGACCTGGCCCGCGGTCATCGTCGTGCTGATAGCGGGCACGCTGATCGGCATGCTCAACGGATTCATCACGACGCGCATGCGCATCCCGTCCTTCATCGTCGGCCTGGGCGGCATGCTGGCCTTTCGCGGCGTGCTGCAATGGAGCACGGATGCCGTGACCATCGCGCCGGTGCCCGATAATTTGGTCGCGATTTCGCAGGGCTTCGTGCCGGTGGAGCTGTCGTGGTGGCTGGCGGCGCTGGTCGTTGCAGGCGCCTGCTTTTTCACCGTGCGCCGCCGCCGCAACCGTGCGCGCATGCATATCGCGTCCTCGCCCGTCTGGGCCGACGCGTTGCGCCTTGCGCTCATCTCGGCCGCCGTGATCGGCTTCGTCGCCGAGCTCAACCGGGCCAACGGCGTGCCGATTCCCGTGATGATCCTGTTGATTCTGCTTGCGGTGTTCTCGTACATCGCCATGCAGACCGTGTTCGGCCGCCATGTCTATGCCGTGGGCGGCAATCTGGAAGCCACGCGCCTGTCCGGCGTCAACGTCAATCGCGTCAAGCTGGCGGTGTTCGCGTTGATGGGCCTGATGTGCGCCTTCGCCGGCATCGTCACCACCGCGCGTTCTGCGGCGGGTTCGCCGTCGGCCGGCGACGGCGGCGAACTGGATGCGATCTCGGCCTGCTTCATCGGCGGCACATCGATGCGCGGCGGTTCCGGCACGGTCTATGGCGCGCTGATCGGCGCCCTGGTGATGGCCAGCCTGGACAACGGGATGGAGCAGATGAACGTCGACACGTCCTGGCAGATGATCGTCAAAGGCCTCGTGCTGGTGCTGGCGGTCTGGGTGGACGTGCTGTCCGGTTCAAGCCGGAACTGAGCCGGCGCGGTTGCCGTTTCACGCCGAGGGCGTGCGCGTCGAGTCGCGGATGACCAGTTCGTATTCTAGTATCTCGGTCACCGGGTGGCGCTTCAATCCCGGATGCTGGGGGCGCTGCACGGCGACGATCTGCTCGATCGCCGCATAGGCCATGGCCTGTATGGGCTGGCGCACCGTCGTCAGGCTGGGCCAGACCTGGCGCGACAAAGGCGTGTCGTCGTAGCCGGCCACCGACAGCGCGCCCGGCACGTCCAGCCCTTGCGCATGCGCCGCGTAGAGCACACCGGCGGCCATGTCGTCGTTGCCGGCGAAGATGGCGGTGGGGCGGGGCGTGCGCGCCAGCAAACGTCGCCCGCACTCGATGCCCGACTCGAAGGCATGCGTGCCCTGTTCTATCAGGTTTTCATCCACGGGCAGGCCGCTTTGCCGCATCGCGTCGCGGTAGCCCGCCAGGCGTTCGTGCGCGGCGCCGTGATCGGGATGGCCGGACACAAAGCCGATGCGGCGATGACCCAGTCCGATCAGGTGCAGCGTCATGTCGCGGGCGGCCGAGCGGTCGTCCATGCTGACGGACATGCCGTGGCGCTGGCGGTCGATGGGAGACAGCCGCACGTAGTCCACGCCGGTCTCGTCCAGCGCCCGGGTCAGGGCCGCCACGTCGCAGACTGGCGGCGTCAGGATCATGCCTGCCAGCGCGCGCTGGCGCAGGTTCTGCACGATATGCGCGCTGAGGTCGGGCGCGCGGTAATCGCAGGGCAACAGCAGCAGGCTGTAATCATAGATGCCGCAGGCTTCGAGCGCGCCGCGCTGCAGATTGACGACGTAGTTGTCGCTGGGATTGTCGTAGACCAGTGCGATGATGTTTGTGCGTTTGCTCGCCAGGCCGCGTGCGGAGGGGTTGGGCTGGTAGCCCAGCTTCGCCATGGATTCGGCAACCTTCTGGCGGGTTGTCTCGCTGACGTTGGGCTCGTGATTGAGCACGCGCGAGACCGTCTTGATCGAAACGCCGGCATCCTTGGCGACGTCGTCGACCGTGATGGATCCGGTGGTGATCCTGCTGCTTTTCATGAGGCGGATGCAAAAAGAGGGAAGGGCAATTCTAAGGCCAAGGCCTGTGCGGCGTCGCGTGTAGCCCCGGTTCCGGATAGGCATAATCTCTGATTGACAGCGCTGTCAATTTTAGGGATTCTTGCACCTCTTCATCAAGGAAGCCACAAGGAATACCGGGTGAACAAACCTGATTTCGATATGGTGCTGTTCGGCGGCACCGGCGATCTGGCACGGCGCAAACTGATGCCGGCGTTGTTCAGTGCGCATTGCGCGGGGCAACTGCATCCGGCCGCCCGCATCGTCGCCACCGGCAGCCGTCGCGCCAGCACGCAGGACTATGTGGCGGAACTGGAAGAGGCCATGACGCAGCAGCGCTTGGGCGCGCTGCAAGACTGGGCCGATTTCGCCCATCGCATCGTCTACATGCAGGTCGATGCGCACGATCCGGCACACTTCGATGCGCTGGGGGAACTGCTCCAGGCGCGTTCGCCGCAGGTGGTGGTGTGTTATCTGGCTACCGCGCCGCATCTTTTCGTGCCGGTCTGCGAGCAACTGGGGCGCATCGGCCTGAATCATCCGGGCGTGCGGGTCGTGCTGGAAAAGCCGCTGGGCCATGACCTGGACTCGTCCGAGTCGATCAACGACGCGGTCGCGCACCACTTCGCCGAAGACCAGATCTATCGCATCGATCACTACCTGGGCAAGGAATCGGTGCAGAACCTCATGGCGATCCGTTTCGGCAACGCGCTGTTCGACCCTCTGTGGCGGCGCGAGTGGGTGCGCGAAGTGCAGATCACCATCGCCGAGGAGCTGGGCGTGGAAGCGCGCGGCGATTTCTATGACCGCACAGGGGCGTTGCGCGACATGGTGCAGAACCACCTGCTGCAGCTCGTGTGCATGGTCGCGATGGAACCGCCGGCAAGCCTGGCCGAAGACGCCATCCGCGACGAGAAGATCAAGATCCTCAAGGCGCTCAAGCCCATCCTGCCGCGGGACGTGAGCGAGAAAACCGTGCGCGGGCAATATCACGCCGGCGCCATCCAGGGCCAGCCGGTGCCGGGTTACCTGCAGGAGCCGGGCATCGCGGCCGGCAGCGGCACGGAGACCTTTGTCGCAATCAAGGCCGAGATTGCCAACTGGCGCTGGGCCGACGTGCCTTTTTTCCTGCGCACTGGCAAGCGCATGCAGGCGCGCCTGGCCGAGATTGTGATCCATTTCCGCGAAGTGCCTCACGCCATCTTTCCGCGTCCGCACGGCCTGACCGCGCCCAACCGGCTGGTGATCCGGCTGCAGCCGCAGGAAAGCATCCGACTGTACTTCCTGGTCAAGCAGCCGGGCGATACGGTCGCGCTGACGCAGACCTCGCTCGATCTGGATCTGGCCGCCTCGTCCAAGGTGCGCCGTGCCGGTGCCTACGAGCGCCTGTTGCTGGACGTGATCCGCGGCCGGCTGGGGCTGTTCGTGCGGCGCGACGAGCAGGTGCAGGCCTGGCGTTGGGTCGAACCCATTCTCGATACCTGGCGCGACAGCCCCATACCGCCCAGGTCGTATACGTCCGGCACATGGGGGCCGGCGGCGTCCTCGGCGCTGCTGTCGCGCGACGCCTCATCGTGGCACGAAGAAATCTAGGGCCTGTCGACACCCGAAGGAGCCACGCATGGGCATCCTGACGCGCACCTGGCCTGGCGCCCGATTGCCGCGCAGTGCGCGGCTCCTTTGGGCGGTGGCAGACCCTGGCCCGCCGGCAGCGCGAGATCGTTCCTGAGTTTTCGTTTTCCTGAAATCCGAATTACGCTACTTCATGCCTTCCTACGGACTTTTTCCCCGCTTGCTCGCCGACGTCGGCGGCACCAACGTGCGCTTCGCATTAGAGCGTGAAACCATGCGCCTGGACCCCGTCGTCACGCTCAAGGTGGCCGACTTCCCCTCGCTGGAAGCCGCCGCGCGGCATTACCTGTCCAGCGTCGGCGAAATGCCTCGCCATGCGGCCATTGGGCTGGCCAATCCGGTTACCCGCGACATGGTCAAGCTGACCAATCACAGCTGGGCCTTTTCGGTGGAAGGCATGCGCCGCGCGATGGGTCTGGACACGCTCCTGGCGATCAACGATTTCACCGCGCTGGCGTTGGCGCTGCCGCATCTTCCGGCGCAGGGTCTGGCGCAGATCCGTCCGGGGCAGGCGCAGGCTTCGATGCCCAGCGTGCTGATCGGTCCGGGCACGGGGCTGGGCGTGTCGGGATTGATTCCCGGGCATGCGGGCGCGCCGGCGGTGGCCGTGGCGGGCGAGGGCGGGCATATCGAAGTCATGCCCGAAACCGACGACGAGTGGGCGGCCTGGCGTGCCGCTCAGCGCGTGTACGGCCACGTGTCGGCCGAACGTCTGCTTTCGGGCGCGGGTTTGTCGCTGATCCACGGCGCGCTGGCTGCGAAGGCCGGCGCGGCCGCGGCCGCGCCGCTGGCGCCCGAAGCGGTCACGGCGGGCGCGCTGGAGCAGGGCGATCCCCTGTGCCTGCGCAGCATGCGCGCGTTCTTCGGCCTGCTGGGGTCGGTGGCCGCCGACGTCGCCCTGGTGCTGGGCGCGCGCGCCGGCGTCTACATCGGCGGCGGCATCGTGCCTCGGTTCGTCGGCGCGCTGCGGGACTCGCCGTTCTGCGAACGCTTTCTCGCCAAGGGGCGCATGCGCGCCTATCTGGATGCCGTGCCGATCTTCGTGGTCACGGCCGAGCATCCCGCCTTGCTGGGCTTGTCGGTGGCCTTGTCGCGGGCGGTGCCCAGGCAGGATTGAGCCCTTTGCTGCGTGCTTCCCGGGCTCCGTCCGGCGCGGCCCAGGGCCTGTTGCCGACAGACGCTAGCGCCGCAGACGGTCTGCGATCCGCCATCCCAGCAGCGCGAGCAGCACGCCGCCGTAAATGAGGGGCGCCTGGAAATTGTTCTTGCCGGCCCGCATCCACCAGAAGTGCAGGATCGCCAGCATGCCGATCGCATAGATCGCGCGATGCAGGCGCTGCCAGTTGCGTCCCATCGCCCGCATCATTGCCTGCGGCGAAGTGATCGCCAGAAGGCTCATCAGCGTGAAGGCGGTGAAGCCCACCAGGATGAAC
>DAIDKG010000035.1 GCA_027450125.1 Bordetella sp.
CTTCAACCCCGTGATGTGCATGGCGGCGCGCCACACCATCGCCCAGGTCAATTGCGTGGTCGAACTGGGCGAGCTCGCCCCCGAGCACGTGATGACGCCGGGGATCTTCGTACAGACCGTGGTGCCTGTGGGACAGGAATGACCATGACGACCCATTCCCTGCGCCTGACGCGCCAGCAGATCGCCCAGCGCGTGGCGCACGACATCCCCGACGGCTCGGTGGTCAACCTGGGCATCGGCATTCCCACGCTAGTGTCCGACTACCTGCCCGCGGACCGCGAGATCCTGATGCACAGCGAGAACGGCATCCTGGGCATGGGGCCGCTGGCCGCCGAGGGCGCGGGCGACCCCGACCTCATCAATGCCAGCCGCCAGCGCATCACGCTGATGCCGGGCGCCTCGATCTCCGAGCACACGGTCTCGTTCGCCATGATGCGCGGCGGAAAGCTGGACTACACGGTGCTGGGCGGCTTTCAGGTAGCGGCCAACGGCGACCTGGCCAACTGGATCACCGATGCGCCCGACGCGATTCCGGCCGTGGGCGGCGCTATGGACTTGGCCGTGGGCGCGCGACAGGTCTACGTGACCATGGAGCACGTCACGCGCGACGGCGCGCCCAGGCTGCTGGAACAATGCACCTATCCGCTGACCGGCCTGGCCTGCGTGGACCGGATCTACACCGACCTGGCCGTGATCGACATCGGCGAGCAGGGGTTCGTGGTCCATGCCATTGCGCAAGGCATGACGCTGGACCAGCTGCAGACCATGACGGGAGCCACGCTGCATGCGCCCGAGCCGCCCCGGATCCTCACGCTGGACGCCCAGGGACTGGTGCAATACACCTAGTGTCGTGTCCCGCTCAGCGCGAGAACAGAAAGCGCGACAGCGGCCTCGCAGCCCAGCTCGTTGCCGCCAGCAAGACGCGCTGCACCCTGGCCGGAAGATCCAGGGGCTTGATCATCATCTTGACGCTCATCTCGACGGGCAGGCTGCGCATCACCATTTCGCTGACCCGTTCGATCCGGCGCGCGCTGAACTGCGGATCGCCGGCGCGCTCGGGATAGCGCGCAGCCAGCACGTGGCGCATGGCGATCTCCTCGTCCTCGTTGCGGATTTCGAGCGAGCGCCGCAAGAGCGCGCGGAACACGGCGTAGCGGCCGAGCTTCTCGGCCTGGTTGTATTGCTTGAAATACTGATAGAAGACTTTGTAGTGGTGCACTTCGTCCGCATGGATGCGGCCGGCAAGGGCGGCGAGCACAGGCTCGTGCGCGCACTGGCCTATCGTGCGGTACAGGCTGGACGTTCCGGTCTCGATCACGCAGCGCGCCACCAGTTCGAGCGCCCGGGTCTTCTCGAGCTGCTCGCGCGAACAGGTCTTGGCGTATTCGTCGAAAAAGCCCTTGAACGATGCGTCCCAGTCGAAATCGGGCCACACGGCGCCGATATAGGCTTTAAGGGCGCGGCCATGCTGCAGCTCCTCGGCCTCCCAGTCCTCGCGCAGCCAGGCGCAAAAAGCCTCGTCGCCGTCGAAAAAATCGACCAGCGTGTGCGAATACAGGTCCGAACCGCTCTCGACAAAAGACGCCGCGCACAACAGCAGCATCAGATCTTCATCGGCTGTTGCGCGTTGAACGTCCACGCTCGAAAAATCGATATCCTCGACACGCCATCGCATGGCATCGCTCCGCTACATTTGAATCCATGCTCAGGGATCGACCTGTCGATACGACAGCACAGTCCCGTCCGGAAGAACCTCTTCCATGCGCACCCGAAAGCCCCATAGCCGCCCCAGGTGCTTCATGACCTGGTCGGCCTCGTCCTCGGCCAGCGGCCGGCCGCGGACCTGCTGGTAGCGCAGGAGCAGGGAACGATCCGTGTCCCGGCAATAGCGCACGACCTGGATGTCCGGCAGCTGGTTGTCACGATCGTATTGTGAGGCCAGAAGGCGCCGGATGTCGCGATAGCCCTCTTCGTCGTGGATGGCGGCGACTTCGAGCTTGGGATTGGCTTGCCTGTCGGAGATCGCGAAGAAGCGGAACTCGCGGATGAGCCGGGGCGAGAGGTACTGCGCGATGAAGGACTCGTCCTTGAAGTTGCGCATCGCAAAATCCATCGTGGCGAGCCAGTCGCCTCCGGCGATATCGGGAAACCACTTTTTGTCTTCGGCAGTCGGCGCCTCGCAGATGCGCCGGATGTCCGACATCATGGCGTAGCCCAGCGCGTAAGGGTTCAGGCCACCATAGCCGCGCTCGTCGAAGCCGCGCTGGCTGATCACACCGGTATGGCTTTGCAGGAACTCCATCATGAAGCCGTCGGTGACCTGGCCGTCCCGGTGCAGGCGATTGAGCAAGGTGTAATGCCAGAACGTGGCCCAGCCTTCGTTCATGACCTTGGTCTGCGACTGGGGATAGAAGTACTGGGCGATCTTGCGCACGATGCGCACCAGCTCGCGCTGCCAGGGTTCGAGCCTGGGCGCGTGCTTTTCAATGAAGTAGAGCAGGTTCTCCTCGGGCTCGGGAGGAAACACCGGCTGCCGGCCGTCAGGCGCATCTTCTGCGGCCGCCGCGGGCACCGTGCGCCACAGGTCGTTGTATTGCAGCCGGGCATGCTCCTCGCGCTCGGCCTGGCGCCTGGCCTCCTCGGGGTACGAGATCGGCGCCGGCCGCTTGTAGCGGTCCACGCCTTGCAGGCTGAGCGCATGGCAGGAATCGAGCACGGCCTCGACGGCCTCGAAACCATGGCGGTCTTCGCAATCCATCACGTACTTGCGCGCGAAAACCAGGTAGTCCAGGATGCCGTCGGCATCCGTCCACTGGCGGAACAGGTAATTGCCCTTGAAGAAGGAGTTGTGCCCGTAGCAGGCATGGGCGATGACCAAGGCCTGCATGGCCATGGAATTCTCTTCCATCAGATAGGCGATGCAGGGATTGGAGTTGATGACGATCTCGTAGGCCAGCCCCTGCATGCCCTTGCGGTAGTACTGCTCGTTGCGGATGAACTCCTTGCCGTACGACCAGTGCGGATAGCCGATGGGCAGGCCGCCTGAAGCATAGGCGTCGAGCATCTGCTCGGAGGTGATGATCTCGATCTGATTGGGATAGGTGTCCAGCCCGTAGGCCTGGGCCGTCCTGGCGATGACCTCGTCATAGCGCTGGATCAGTTCGAAGGTCCACTCCGAACCGGTGGATATGGGATGGCCGGGGCGCTCCAGGGCCTGGATCTCGGCATTGACGCCATTGAGGGAGGTTTTCATGACTGAACGGCCTCCTTCCTGAAAAGTTCGTGGAACACGGGGAAGATCTCGCCGCGCTCGTGGATGCGGCGCATGGCGAAGTTCGCCGCCGCTTCCTGCTCGTATTCGGCCCACAGGCTGCTCTTGCGCGCCTCGGACGAGTCGGGCACTTCGATATAGGCGAAGTAGCGTGCTGCCGGCAGCAGGTTCTCGGCGAGAAAGCGCGCGCTCTTGCCGGCGTCGGCGCCGAAGGAATCGCCGTCGCTGGCCTGCGCGGCGTAGATGTCCCAGTCCGCCGGCGGGTAACGCTCGATCATGATCTGGTGCATGAGCTCCAGCGCCGACAGCACGATGGTGCCGCCGCTCTTGGTGTCGTAGAAGAAGGTCTGTTCGTCGACCTCCTCGGCGTTGTCGGTATGGCGGATGAACACCACGTCGACATGCTCGTACTTGCGCGACAGGAACATGTAAAGCAGCGTGAAAAAGCGCTTGGCCAGGTCCTTCTTGCTCTCGTCCATGGAGCCCGACACGTCCATGAGGCAGAACATGACGGCGCGCGCCACCGGGACGCTGACGGCCACGCGGTGGCGATAGCGCAGATCGAGATCGTCCAGGAAGGGCACCCGCGCCACCCGGCCTGCCCATTCTTCGACCTCGGCGCGCAAGGCGGCCAGCTCTTCTTGCGGCGCATCGCGGGCCGTCGCTTCCTCCAGGCGGGCCTGGGCCCGCTCCAGCTCGCTGCGCGCGTTCATGCCCAGCGCCACGCGGCGCGACAGCGAGGCCTTGAGCGTGCGGCCTATGCTCAGCTGGCTGGGCGAGCCCGTGGTGGTGTAGCCGGCGCGCTGCCATTTGGTTTCCGACACATCGCCCAGCTGGGTGCGCGCCAGGTGCGGCAGCTCCAGGTCGTCGAAGAACAGGCTGAGGAACTCGGCGCGCGACAGGCTGAAGGTGAACTGGTCCACCGACTCGCCCTCGCCGGCTTCGGAACCGTCGCCCTCGCCGCCGCCCTGGGGTCGATCCAGCTGGTCGCCCCTGGCGAACTCCTTGTTGCCGGGGAGCACGGTCTCGCGATCGCCGCCCTGGTCGACCCGGAAGTGCGGTTCGGAAATGTCGCGCACGGGCAGCTTGACCTCGCCGCCCTGCTCCATGTCTTCGATGGAGCGGTCGCGGATCATGTCGCCGACCGCCTTGCGGATCTGCTCCTTGTAGCGGCGCAGGAACCGTTCGCGATTGGCCGCGCTTTTATTGCGGCCGTTCAGGCGTCTGTCTATGAGCGAATTCATGGCACACCCCGCTCATCAGGAGGACTTCCTTACCCGCAAATACCATTCGCACAGCAGCCTGACCTGCTTCTCGGTATAGCCCTTGCTGACCATGCGATCCACGAAGCTCTGGTGCTTGTTCTTGTCGTCGGCCGATGCCTTGGCATTGAACGAGATCACGGGCAGCAGGTCCTCGGTATTGGAGAACATCTTCTTCTCGATCACCTCGCGCAGCTTCTCGTAGCTGGTCCAGGCCGGGTTGCGCCCGGCGTTGTTGGCGCGGGCCCGCAGCACGAAATTGACGATCTCGTTGCGAAAATCCTTGGGGTTGGCGATGCCGGCGGGCTTTTCGATCTTTTCCAGTTCGTCGTTGAGCGCGCCGCGGTCGAAGCTTTCGCCGGTTTCCGGGTCGCGGAACTCCTCGTCCTGGATCCAGCAGTCGGCGAACGTGACATAGCGGTCGAAGATGTTCTGGCCGTACTCGGAATACGACTCCAGATAGGCCGTCTGGATTTCCTTGCCGATGAACTCCGCATAGCGCGGCGCCAGGTAGCCCTTGATGAATTCAAGGTAGCGGCGGCGCACCTCTTCCTGCAGGTCGTCGCGAACGATGCGCTGCTCCAGCACGTACATCAGGTGCACGGGATTGGCCGCCACCTCGGTCTGGTCGTAGTTGAAGACCGAGGAGAGGATCTTGTAGGCAAAGCGCGTGGACACGCCCGTCATGCCTTCGTCGATGCCGGCGTACTCCTTGTATTCCTGCAGCGCCTTGGCCTTGGGATCGACGTCCTTGAGCGATTCGCCGTCATAGACGCGCATCTTGGAATAGATGCTGGAATTCTCGGCTTCCTTCAGGCGCGTCAGCACCGAGAACTGCGCCATCATGTCCAGCGTTCCCGGCGCGCAGGGCGCGTTGGACAGCGAGCTGTTGCGCAGCAGCTTCTCGTAGATGCGCACCTCCTCAGTCACCTGCAGGCAGTACGGCACCTTGACGATGTAGATGCGGTCCAGGAATGCCTCGTTGTGCTTGTTGTTGCGAAAGGTCTGCCACTCGGCCTCGTTGGAATGCGCGAGGATCATGCCGTTGAACGGAATGGCGGAGAAACCTTCGGTGCCCTTGAAATTGCCCTCCTGCGTCGCGGTCAGCAGCGGATGCAGCATCTTGATGGGCGCCTTGAACATCTCGACGAATTCGAGCAGGCCCTGATTGGCCAGGCACAGGCCGCCGGAGTAGCTGTAGGCGTCGGGATCGTCCTGCGAGTAGCGGTCGAGCATGCGGATGTCGACCTTGCCCACCAGCGAGGATATGTCCTGGTTGTTCTCGTCGCCCGGCTCGGTCTTGGCGATGGCCACCTGGCGCAGCACCGAGGGCATGAGCTTGACCACGCGGAACCGCGAGACGTCGCCTTCGAATTCCTTCAGGCGCTTGACGGCCCAGGGCGACATGATGCCGCTCAGGCAACGCGTGGGGATGCCGTACTCGGCCTGCAGCTGCTGGCCGAATATTTCGGGGTTGAACAGTCCCAGCGGCGATTCGTTGACCGGCGAGCCCTTGAGCGCATAGATGGGATAGCGCTCCATCAGGGCCTTCAGGCGTTCGGCGATGGACGATTTGCCCCCGCCGACGGGGCCCAGCAGGTACAGGATCTGCTTGCGCTCTTCCAGGCCTTGCGAGGCGTGCTTGAAGAAAGCCACGATCTGCTCGATGACCTCTTCCATGCCGTAGAACTCGCGAAACGCCGGATAGCGCTTCAGGAGGCGGTTGGAAAACAGGCGTGAGAGACGCTGGTCGTTGCGGGTATCGACCAGCTCCGGCTCGCCGATGGCAGCCAGCATGCGCTGCGCGGGGCTGGCGTAGACCATCGGGTCCTGCCTGGCCAGTTCCAGGAATTCGTCGAGCGAGAACTCGGCCTCCTGATCGCGGGCGTATTGCGATTTGAAACCTTCGAGGATGTTGCTCATGGCCCATCTCCTGCGGATCTCATGCGTCCTAAATGCAGGACGCTTCTGTCATTGTGTGCCTCGGGCGTATGCGATGCCAGAGATTCCTACGTTTTCTTTACCACAGGATATAGCCCTGTTGGTGAAAGCACACACAATAGAAAGGATATGAAACCCTATATTCGATTAGGCCCCATTCTTTGAAAACAGTTCCGTGACCACACAAAAATTCAGGGCCGCACTCAAGGCGGTTAAAGCATTACTTGAAATACATCGAAGCGCCTTTCCGGTGCATGTCATGCACGGGATCGATGCTCGATCGCCTGAACGACGGCCACCATGTCTTCCTCGCCCAGGCCCATGGCCTGGGTCGCCCCGTAAAGCGAGAGGCATGCGTCCATCCGCGGCGTGGCGATGCCGGCGTGCCGGGCGGCGTCGGTGGCCAGGCGATTGTTCTTGAGCACGTCGGAAATGCCGGCTTGCCGGGTAAAGTCGCGATGCACCAACTTGGCGATTTTCACGCGCGATACGTCGCTGGCCATGGGACCGGCATCGAGAATGGCAGCGAACTGCTCCATGTCCAGGTCGTGCCGGCCGGCAAAATGCGCCGCCTCCGCAAGGCCCGTGACCATCGTTATCAGAAAGACGTTCACCGCCAGTTTCATGCGCAGGGCCGAAGGCACGGCGCCGCAATCGACGCTTTGCTTGCACAGGGGCGCGAGCAGGGGCCGGATCGCGGCGACATCCTGCGGGTCCCCCGCCAGCATGGCCACGAGTTGTCCGGCCTCGGCAGGTTTGCGTGAACCGGACACGGGCGCCTCGACATACCTGCCGCCCGCCGCGCGTATGTCCGCCTCCAGCGCTGCCGAGTAGTCCGGGGAGAACGTACCCATCGAAACCACCGTGCATCCCTGCACGCGTCGAGCGAAGTCCGGCTGGCCTCGGCCGAGGACCGCATCGGTCGCCGCGCTGTCGGCCAGCATCAGTATGACCGACGCGCAGCGCGCGAACACCTCGTCGACGTTCTGCGCGACATCTGCGCCGGCCCGCGCCAGCTCGGCGCGGCCCTGCTCCGAACGGCTCCATACCAGCAGCGGCGTGCCGCTTTTCTGAAGATTGAGCGCCATGGGCACGCCCATGGTGCCCAGGCCGATGAAACCCAGAGGGGATGCCGCATTGGCGGTCATGATGGCGTTCTCCTTTTTTGCATTGCTTGCCACGCTAGTGTCGAGTCCCGGAAGTTCGTGCCCATGAAATCGTGTCTTCGCACGCAGGGCGGCGTTGCAAATCCTCGCGATAGCTTGGGCTATCGCTGCGGTTTGCGCCTAGGGCTTGTTAACGCTAAAAGGAGCCGCGCATGAATTTATCGATTTCATTTCGGGCACGAACTTATGGGACACAATGCTAGGGAGCGGATACCATTCCGTCCAACGAATAGTTCTTAATCATCACTTCAGCTAATTTGATATGAGAGCCGCATGAGACCGCGATTCGATATCGACGCCCTGCGCACCATCGTCGTCGGCACCGAGCTGGGCAGCTTTGCGCGCGCTGCAGCGCAGCTGGGCCGATCCCAGGCGGCGGTGAGCATGCAGCTCAAACGGCTCGAAGAGCAGGCGGGGCACGCCTTGTTCCAGCGCAGCGGTCGCGGACTGGTTCCGACCGAAGCCGGGGAAACGCTGCTCGCCTATGCGCGCCGCATCGTCGCCATGCACGACGAGGCCGGCGTGGCGCTGGGCGCGGCGGCCTCCGCGCCCGTGATACGGGTAGGCTTGCCGCAGGACTTCTTCGAGGACGTCATGCCCGACGCGATCGCACGCTTTGCGCAGGTGCGTCCGCATGTCCATGTCGAGGTTCGGGCCGGGCGCAACTATGCCCTCGAAGAGGAAGTCCATGCCGGGCTGCTCGATGTCGCGCTCGCATTTGCGCAGGCCGGCCGCGCCAGGTCGGGAGCGCTGCTCGCCTGCCTGCCCATGCACTGGTACGGCGGCGAAGGCGCTGCGGCCCTGGTGCGCAAGTCGCCAGACGGGCTGCCACTCGTGCTCTTCAACCATCCCTGCCTGTTCCGCCAGGCCGCGATACAGGCCCTGGATGCCCACGACCTGCGCTGGCGCCTGGCCTTGACCACGCCCAGCCTGTCCGGCGTCTGGGCGGCGCTGCGCTTCGGCCTGGGCATCACGGTACGCACCGAGCACGGCCTGCCCGGCGGCGTGCGGCGGCTCGATCGCGGCTTGCCCGACCTGCCGGCGCTCGAGTTGCGCATGATCGCGGGCAGCGGACTGTCCGCCGCGGCGGCCGATTTTGCGGACGTACTCGCAACCGTTGCGGGCAGACGACTGGCGCGAACGCGGCGGCCCCGCGGCCACCGCGCGCGCAGCGCCTGATAGGCGGCCTGCCGCCGCCGGGGCGCGTCA
>DAIDKG010000036.1 GCA_027450125.1 Bordetella sp.
CCTTCGTGCGCCGGGCGCGCGAACTCGGCTTCACGCTCGACGAAGTGCGCGCCCTATTGCGCCTGTCCGCCAGGAATGGCGATACCTGCAGCGACGTGCGCGCGATCGCCGCGGCGCATCTGGCCGATGTGCGCGCAAAGATTGTCGATCTACAGGCGATGGAGGGAGCATTGGCGGACGCAGTGCGACAATGTGATGCTGGCAGCACGCCAGGATGCCCACTGATCGATGTTCTTACTTCGGACGTGCCGCTGACTTAAAGCCTTCCGCAGGTCGCAACGTCAGTGTTGGGGATTAAAGGCTGGATTGCGGCGCCGCAGTTACCTCGAATGCCTCGTCTGGCGTGAGACTCATCCGGTGTCGTACGACTCTCCCGCGCCCAACATTCGGCCAGCCCACAAGCCTGTCCTTCAGCCAGAACAGCACCGAGATGAGCCCGATGGCGCCCGCCGTGTAGGCGTAATAGCCGAGCGCTGTGACTGCGGCGTGATGGCTGTGCGTATGCATCCACCACGCAGACTCGGCGAGAGCGACCAGCAGAAACAGCGCCGAAGCGCAGCCGAGAAGCCATGCCAACACAGCGCCTGCGGCCAGGATCAGCCCCACGAAGAATCCGATCACGCCGCAGACAAACACGCCCACCAACTCGGCCAAAAGCCGCATGGCTTTCCGCATGGCAGTCTCCTTCGTCCAGGCCGGCTGCTACCGTTCCATCTCCATGTCGGCCGTCTGCGTCCGGTCGGCCGTTTGGACGGACGAATGGGACAGATCGGGTTCCTGCTCACGTCCGTTTGCCTCGTGTAGCCGCGCCACGATCTGCTCGCGCTCGGCGACGGCGATCGCACCGCGGAGTTGCTGCCGTGCCGCCTCCCGGCCTTCGCTGCGCACCAGGTCGTTCCAGTCCGAGCCGGCGTCGTTCTCGCCGAAGGCCGGCAGGAGTACCAAGCCACCGATCAGCGCCGCGGCCTGCTCGGCCTTCTCGCGGCCGACATTCGGCTTGCCTTCCGCCTCGCGCCGATGGTCGTTGTCGCCGGCAATGTAGATCGGCCGGTCCGGAAAGCGCTCGCGATAGATCTGCGCGACGGCCGCCAGATTGCCGGCATTGAAGGCCATGACGGCCGGCATGTCCGTCAGTTCGTGCAACGTCGCGGCAGTGGCGTATCCTTCGGCAATCAGCACCGGCCCCGGCTGGTCCAGGTTGCCGATCACATGATGACCGCCTTCGATACGGCCGCCTTCGTAGAACTTCTTGAACCCGTCCGGCCCGATGCGCTGGATGCTCCACATCTTGCCATCCGCGTCCCGCACCGGCACCAGAAGGCGTTCAAGCGCGTCCTGGCGCAGGCCATGCGCGCCGACGCCCTTCTCGGCGAGATAGGGATGGGCCTCGACCGGCGTCGCGGTCGTCCAGATGGCCTCCACTTCCTGGGCGGTGCGCTCGTAAAGGTGTTCCCGCTCAGCGGCCCGGTCGTGCCGCTTCTGCGCCGCCTCAGCGGCCAGTTGCGCCCGGTCCTGGGCGCCGAGCGCCTCAACCTGCGCTGTCGCCGTCCAGGTCGTCTTCGCGCCGGTGCGAAAATTCTGGATGAAGCCGGAGGGCCTGCCGTCGAGATGGCCGGTATAGGCGCCGCTGCGCTGGTGAGCGCGATCGCCCTCGACCGGCACGCGGTGGAGTTGCCCGTCCATCCGCGGCAGCCCGTCGATTTGCAGACCGGCGTCGCGCAACGCCTCGACAAACGCCGCGCGCGGGTCGATCTCGACGGCAATGTGGACCTGGTCTTTCACCGGCAGCCACGGCTGGAAGGCGTCCAGCGCGACGCCGGCGGGCACAAACCAGGCCTTCGCCTGTCGGTCCCACTTGGCGCCGAGCGCCTTGGCGTCGTCCTTCTCGGCATAGGGCACGGCGAGATAGGTACGGGCGTCGTTCGGGGTCATCGACGGATGGTCCTCCTCGATCAGCACCGGCGGGCGAATCCGAACGGCGGCATCCCCCCCCTGCCCTGCAGCTTCCGCTTCGCCAGACCGCTCCAGGGTCGATTCCTGCGCGCGCTCGCCCTGCTGGCTGCGCTCGCGCTCGAAGCTGCGCACGAGGCCAGTGATCTTCTCGGCGTCCACCGCAGCCCGGAAAATCTCCCTGGGATCCCGCTGCAGCACCTCGATCCAACTGGCGACGTAGGCGGCATGCTGGCCGGGATCGTGGCCAATGCCGAGCTGCTCGCTGAGCATCAGCGAGGCAATCTCGGCGCGCAGTTCCTCGCGCGCGTAGCCCTCCGACCCGAACGGGTGTGCCAGGTCGCGCGCGAGGCGCGACGGATGCCCGGTCCAGTGCCCCAGCTCGTGCAGCACGGTCGCGTAGTAGCCGTCCGCAGTCGGAAACTGGTTGCGGGCCGGCAGGGTGATCGTGTCCTCCGCCAGCCGGTAGAAGGCGCGGTCGCCGGGTACGTGCCGGATCGCCGCCCCCGCGTTCGCAAGAATCGCCTCGGCCGTCTCACGGCGTTCCCACTCGGCGAGTGCCGGGCGCGCCGCAGCCGGCGGCAACCCGTCAATCTGCGCAGCGTTGAAGACGGCCGCCGACCAGACGCGCGGTCGTTCGTAGCGCACGAGTTGGCGCATCAGATTGCCCTCGGCGTCGAGCACGGGGCGGCCGTACTCGTCGCGCACCGGCTCGAGGCCCTGCCATTTCCAGTATTGGATGGCCGTGCCCTTCTCGCCCTTGCGGACCTGAGCGCCGGACTCCAGCGCCTGGCGGTAGGTCATCCAGCGGGCGTCGCCGTAGCCGTGGCTCTCGGCTCGGCTCATCAGCCAGAGCGCGTTCATGCCGTGGTATTCGTTCCCGGTCGTCGGGTTGTAGGGCATGAACCGCTCGCCGGGTTGCCATGGCTTGACCCAGGGCGCGGTGCCGGCCTTCAGCTGCTCGATCAGCGCACCGGCCACCTGCTCGACATAGTCAGTCGCCATCGGACGGCGCTCCGTCGTCCGGCGCGAGGTCGGCATTGGCCTCCCACGCTTCGTCCTCGGCCAGCGCCGTCTCGGCAAAGGCGCCGAGGCTTTCGGCCTCGGCCGCATCTAGCTCGATGACGACGCCCGGCGTGAGCAGGTCGGCATAGCGGTGGGAGATCAGCGCGCCCGCGGCCGGATCGCGCGGGCCGTCACTCGATGCGGACATGGCTTGCCCCCCGGGCGAGAACGGATGTGTCGGCGGTGTAGGGATTCGCGGGCGCCGCCAGCATCATGTGACCGACGGGTGTTGCGCCCGGCGCAAAGTAGCGGGCGACGTAGCCGTTCGCGAAGCCGCGCACGAAGTCGCCGGTGTTGTAGGCCGACAGCGCCGCTTGCAGCGCCGGTTGCCCGTCCCCCAGCGTACGGGCCGCCGCGGCATAGTTATCCGTCAGGATGGCGGCGCCGATCCGGATATTGGTGCAAGGTTCCAGCACCGCCTCCATGGTGACGCCATGCGTCGCCAGATGGCGGCTGTTCACCTGCATCAGCCCAAGATCGACGCTGAAGCCACGTCGGACATAGCTCTCCGCGATCCGCGCGGCCTCGGCGGCAGTCTTTGCCGGAGGCGGCTGCAGACGGAGACCATTGACGTGCAGCGCCAACGGGTCACCGCCGCTCTCCACCCGGATCACCGTCTCCAGCGTCGCCGGCGCGATATTCGGCGCGCAGGCCAACAGGGCCGCGCCGATCATCGCAGCACCCAGAGCGGATGCGCCACGCCCTGCACGGCCGCGGCGGGCACCGGCCCGAAATACCGGCTGTCGAAGCTGCGCGGGTCGTGGCCGGAGAGCAGCCAGATTTTTCCGGGAGCGACCGGATAGGTCCCCGCTTGCATCGGCCGCAGTGCACGGCCAGCGCTGTCACGCAGTAGCTGCGCGCCATTCGCGACGGGCCGACCATTCACGGCAAGACTGGCGGCCGAGACCATCACCACATCGCCCGACACCGCTGCAACCGGCTTCAGCAGCGGCGCCAGCCCGCCCGAACAGGTCCCGGCAGGGATATACCCACGGCTGGCCGCCTCACGTGTCATCGCCGTCTGCGGCAGGCAGACCACGACGATCTCACCGCGCCGCAGCGGACGATGCGCGGCGGTCACCTGCCAAAGTCCTTCCGGCATCGAGGCCGACCTGTTTACCCGCAGTCCCGCCGCACGTGCTGTGAGCAGAGTCCCAACCAGCAGTGTCCCGGCGGCGCAGAACGCCCAGGCGGCTTGCCTGCACGGCCGACGGACCGTTGCGCCCGGCCGCCTCATACGGAAGCGGCCTGGAATGCGTTCGGCCGGGGCCGCGTGGCGCCGCTCGGCGGCGGCGCGATGCGGGCACGCCGCGCGAACACCGGGTCCCGGAAATACAGGATCGGCGTGCCGAGGAT
>DAIDKG010000037.1 GCA_027450125.1 Bordetella sp.
CGGGCCGGCCGGCATGGCAACCCGCCCGGTCTGACCTTCCGAACCGTACCGCCAGCATCGCGCCTCGCATGAGGCGCGATGTTTTTTTGGCCGCCTTTCTGCCGGTTTTCAATTCATTGCGGTATAGTCGCTCAATTATTAAATAGTAATCATTCGTATTTTTATTAACAATTTTGCCAGGGATCAAAGGCAGGATGGACCAACCGCTACACACCATGACTTCTTTTTTGCCTTTCAACAAAGGCGCCGCCGTCGCGCTCGCTGCGCTCGTGTGCAACGCATTTTGCGCAATGCCCGCCACGGCACAGGCGAGTTCGGCAACATCGCAGGAAGCTTCCGCACCGCAGCCCGGCGCCAATGCGCCGCAAACCGCAGCGGGGGGCGGCGCCGCGGCCACCTTGCCCGTCGTGCGGGTCGATTCGTCGGCCCTCTCGGACATGCAGACGCAGTCGCTGCCCTCATACAAATTCACGGCGCCGCTCATCGACACGCCGCGCTCGATCACGGTGATCCCCCAGGAGGTGATCAAGGAAAAGAACGCGTCCACATTCGAGGATGCGCTGCGCACGGTGCCGGGCATCACGTTCACGGGCGGCGACGCGGCGGCCAATCCATCCGCGGACCGCCCGGTGCTGCGCGGCTTCGAATCGCGAAATTCGATTTTCGTGGATGGCATGCGCGACTCGGGCGTGCAGAACCGCGAGACCTTCGATGTGCAGAGCGTCAGCGTCATAAAGGGGCCGGATTCGGTCTATGCGGGGCGCGGCGCCGTGGGCGGCAGCATCGACATCGAGACCAAGGCGCCGCAAGCCGATGATTTCTTCAACAGCAGCGTCGGGCTGGGCACCGACAGCTACCGGCGCTCGACCGTGGACTGGAACCATGCGCTGAGCGAGAACAGTGCGTTCCGCCTGAACCTCATGGGGCACGACGCCGACCAAGCGGGCCGCTCGGACGTCTACAGCAAGCGTTGGGGGGTGGCGCCCTCGATCGCGTTCGGCCTGAACCGGCCCACCACGGTCACGTTCAGCTATTACCATATGAACAACGACGACATGCCGGACTTCAGCGTGCCGTTCGGACCCAATGGCGGCACGCCGATCGCCAGCCGCCGCGGCCAGTTCTACGGCTTGAGTGCGCGCGACTATCGGCATGGCCAGACCGATACGGGGCAGGTGAAGGTCGAGCATCGTTTCAACGACGACTGGAAGGTCAGGAACACGACCGTGTATGGCCGCTCGACGCTGGACTACATCGCCACCAACCCGCAGCTCATCAGTTCCGGTCCATACGCGGGCATGCTTGCCCTGCAGGCCAAGAGCGGCAAGTACGCGACCAACAGCCTGGCGAACCAGACCGAGCTGAGCGGCAAGTTCGATTTCGCCGGCATGCGCCACACCCTGACGACAGGCGTTGAATTGAGCAAAGAGCAGGATGTCTATTCGGGCTATCTGGTGAGCGATTCGACAGGCGCCAACATGCGTTCGATCGGTTCGAGCGGCTTCGCCTCATGCGCGGTCGCCTATAACTGCGCGCCGGTCGGAAGCTGGAATCCGGGCAATCCGTGGACGGGCAGCGTCCTGCTCAACGGCGACATGAAGTTTCCCGGCCCCGCGACCTACACGACGACGAACATCGCCTCGGCGTATTTGTTCGACAGCATGAAGATTTCCGAACGATGGCTCTTCAACGCGGGCGTGCGCCTGGACAACTACCGGGTGCATGCGCAGCAGGGCACTTATGTGTCCGCGCCCGCGAACGCGTCGGTTCCGGCGGCCGATCTGAGCAATGATTCGACGCTGTTGAGCTATCAGTTCGGCCCCGTGTTCAAGCCGGTTCCCGAGTTGAGCCTCTATGCTTCCTACGGCACTTCGTCGAATCCCCCAGGCGCGAATTCGGGTCTGGGGGGCGCCAGCCAGAGCGGCAGCAACAACCAGCTCACGGCATCTACGCAGAATCTTGCTCCCGAGCGCTCGCGCAATATCGAAGTGGGCGCCAAATGGGACGTGCTTGACCGGCGGCTTTCGCTCACGACCGCGCTGTTCCAGACCGACCGGACCAACGCCATCGTAAGCGACGGGCTGGGCGGCTATACCAATGCGGGTTCGCAGCGCGTGCGCGGCGTCGAGTTCGGTTTTGCCGGAAGCCTGACTCGCAAGTGGAAGATGTTCGGCGGCTATTCCTACCTCGACGCGATCACGACCGGCGGCGGGCCTTCTGCTTCCGGCGCCGCGCTCTCGGGCACGCCCATGACGATGGTGCCCAAGCACAGCTTCACGCTCTGGACGAGCTACGACGTGCTGCCCAGGGTGAACGTGGGCGCGGGCGTGACCCTGTCGAGCCTGGTCTATGCGTCGGTTTCGGCAACCCGGCGCAACTGGACTCCCGGCTACGCCAAGTTCGATGCGGCGGTGACCTGGCATGCAACCAAGAGCATGGACCTGCAACTGAACGTCAACAATATCTTCGACAAGCAGTATTACCAGACCGCCTATCCCATCTACGCGACCTGGGCGCCGGGCCGCTCCGCAGTGTTGACGATGAACCTCTATCTGTGAGGCTCGCGGCCAGGTGCGCCTGTCGATGCGCCGATGCATGCTCCTGGCCGAAGACGGCGCATCGGGGGTCG
>DAIDKG010000038.1 GCA_027450125.1 Bordetella sp.
GTCCGCGCTTGGCGGCTATGCCCTGCAGGTCACGGGAGTACCAGAAGTCGATTGCCGGTTCGTTGTGGCGCAGGAATCCGCCCTTGGGTTCGTCCATGCGCATCAGGCCGACCACCCTGACCGGAACGGAGGTGTGCTCCGCCACGGTCCGCTTGCGCCATTCCGGCAGCACGAATCCCCGGTTGACCATTACCAGTTCGCCATCGTCGCGCCTCAGCGGAGTCAGTACCCAATAGCCGCTGCCATAGTTGGTAACCGCCTGGACCAGCGTCTGCTTGTCGTACAAAAAAGTCCCATTGACGTAGACGTGCAGGTATTCGTCGGCAGCCGCGTTCACCGCGGGCCACTGTGGCCGCAGCGGCGCCCGGACGGCCGGCTGGTGCACACGGCTGTCCACCCGGGCGATCAAGTCCAGCTTCCAGGCGCGGCGATGAACCTGCCAGACGCCCAGCGCACAGAACAAGGAGAAGAACAGCAGCGAAATCAGCGTGATCACCGCAAGACGCAGCGGGCGCGGCCGCAAGGAGGAGTCGGAAAAAGCGTTCAAGATGGGTTCCTAGGAGCGACAACGACAGGACGTCATTTGCCCTCTGAGCGGCGTTCCATGCAGCAGGCCGCTGCGCCGTCGTGATCCGGCTTGTCGAGGCAGATGTCCTGTTCGACCTGCACCGTAGCATGCGCAATGCTAAAGCGCGCGGCCAGGCGATGCTTGACGGCGCCCACCGCATCGTGCGCAGCCACGCCGGCGACGGGCAGCACGTGCAAAGTCACCATATGCTGCTCGCCCGTTATCGACCACGCGTGGATGTGATGGGCATCGCGGATCTCGGGCACGTGGGCTTCGAGATCGGCCTTGATGTCGGCCAGGCTGAAGCCGACCGGCGTGCCCTCGAGCAGGATGTGGGCCGACGACTTGACGATGCCCCAGGCGCTCTTGAGGATGATGACCGCCACCACGATGGACAGGATGGGATCGATGGGCGTCCAGCCAGTGAAAAGAATGACGAGCGCAGCCACGATGGCGGCAACCGAGCCCAGCATGTCGCCCATCACGTGCAGCCAGGCGCCACGCATGTTCAGGTTTTCGCGATTGCCGCCATGCAGAACCATGAAAGCCGCGATATTGGCGGCCAGACCGGCAAAGGCGACCATCAGCATGGTCTTGCCGACCACGGGCACGGGCGCGGCGAATCGGCCGATCGCCTCGATCACGATCCAGGCCGCGATGACGAAGAGGGCGCAGCCGTTGACGAATGCCGCCAGGACCTCGAGTCGCCGGTAGCCATAGGACAGGCGCACCGTGGCCGGGCGCTTGCCATAGTGGATCGCCATCCAGCTGAAGCCGAGCGCTGCCGTGTCGCTGAGCATGTGGCCGGCATCGGCCAACAGAGCGAGCGAACCTGAGATCAGGCCCCCGGCGATCTCCACCACCATGAATACGGCAATGATGACGAAGGCCCAGCCTATGCGATGCTGGTCCGTTACACCGTGTAGGTGGTCGTGGCCGGCATGGCCGTGATCGTGGCCATGCGCGTGCGCGCCATGTGCGTGGCCTTGCGCATTATCGTGGTGTTCATGGCCATGATGGGGGTGATCGTCATGGGCATGGTGAGGGTCGTGACCGGCCATGGAAGCGTCCGCTGCAATGTGTTAGCCAGCCATATCTTACAAAATGCCGACTGCGAAATCCTGAATAGGCCCGCCGCCGGCACGGGTACGTGCTGCGCCGGACGGATCTCCCCGACTGCCGCGCGGGTATGGAGCGTGCCCGGTCGGACAGGGAGCGGGCAGGGCTATCTTGCCGCCATCGGATTGGGCGTGGGCTCGGCGATCTTGCTGAGCGTATTGCGGTCGGTGTGATGAAAGGGCTCCGACTGTCCGCGTATCATCATCACGGTGTCTTGCTCGTAGGACCAGGTCCCGTCCGGATTGATCGTCACATGGATGCGGAATTCGACGGTCTTGAAGGCATGTTCGAGAAACGGATTCGAGCAGATGCCGAAGGTCTCGGCGCCGCGCGTGGCCACGAGTTCGAATTGCGTGGCATCTGCGGCTGCCGTGCCGCCTGCCATCGCAGTCTGGCCGCGCGGGATGGTCAAGGTATGGATGATCGCGCCGGTCGCCGGCTCCCAGAGACAGTAGCCAACCTGGTCGTGATAGGTCTTGACCTGATCGGGCTTGACGATGTGCGTGTGATAGCGCAGGCCGTAAAAGAGCTGCGGACCGTTGGTCTGGGGGTCGATGGGCTGCAATTCGATGCGTTCGACGAAGGCCTGTTTCCTGGGACCGTCGGCCTTGGGTTTGACGTCCAGCCCGCGCGTGCCTTCCCAGATGCCGGCCATGCCCGACAGCGGGCCGAGGTTTTTCAGCGTGTCGAAATCGAGATCGGAGGGCTCGGTGTAGATATCGGCGGAGAATTCGCTCATGACGTGGTCTCTTGAAGAAGTGGATGCGCGCGGCATGCGTCACATGCCGCGCAACAGTGCAGGCAGCTCAGCATACATGGCGTCGCGGGTACGGTTGCCGGCGGAGCCGGGTATTTTCCTTGTATCCCGGACCAGCCGGGCGAAGACGGCCGTGCGGCCGTCTTTTTCGGCCCAGCCGACGAACCAGCCCCAGGGATGGTCCTCGTCGAAGGTGTAGTCGGGTTTGCGCGGATAGGCCATTCCGGTCTTGCCGTGCACGGTCCAGCCGTCCTGGATCGTGTGCTTTTCCACGATGTCCAGCGTCATGTCCATGGCATGCGCGCTGACCGGCAGCCGCCGGTTCACCAGCCTGGACAGGAAGGCGATCTGCTCCTGGGGCGAGATCATCAGCGACGACGCGATCCATGCTCTGTCCAGTCCGTTGTGCTTGCCCGGATCGCCGGAAAAATCCGCATTGCCATAGCCGAACCTTGATGCGTAGTCATGCAGCGTCTTCTCTCCGAGCGCGTGCGTGATCTGCTGCGAGAACCAGACTACCGAATACTTGAGCCAGCGCACGGGATCGGTGGGCTGCCGCCAGGCTGCGCCGCCCCAATCCACATAGCCTTGTTTGAAGGGCAGCGTCGGATCGTGCCGGGTCTTGAGAAAGCCGGCGTCGTAGCCCATCACGGCGAACGCGATCTTGGCCGTCGAGGCAGGAGTCACGCGGGCCGCGCAATTGCCTTGTTCGACCAGCGTCCTGCCCGTCCCGGCGTCTGCGACGATGGTGCAGACCATGCCGGCCTGCGCCTGTTGCGCAAAACCGACCAGGCTTGCCGCAACAAAGAGAAAAACTGCGCGCCTAGGCATGTTCAAGCCTGCATGCCGAGCGTGACCGCTCCCGCGCCGAGCAACACCGCGCCGCCGGCATAGCCTATGCGCCGCTGCGCCGCCGCGCTCGTCAGCCGGTTCGAGAGTCGCCCCGCAGCCAGGGCGAACAGGGCCGCATTGGCGGATGCGAACAAGACGAAGGTCGGCAGCAGGATGGCGCACTGCAGTACGAAACCATGGTCTGGCGAGATGAACTGCGGCAC
>DAIDKG010000039.1 GCA_027450125.1 Bordetella sp.
ACACGGCCCTGTTCTTCCAGCTCGAACTTACTGGCCTGGGTTCGCTGGGCAGCGATCCCATGTATTTGATCAATCGCAACATCCCGGGCTATCAACCGGTGACGCCGGCGCAGCAACCCGGCACCCCCTTCGAAAGGTACGAGTAATGCGTAGATTGCCGCTGTGCAGCCGTGGGTACGGTTGCTTCCTGACGCTGACCCTTTGCATGGCCCTGGCCGCCGCGCCCGTGCATGCGCAAAGCGCCGCGCCCGGCCATCACGCCAAGGCCCTCGCGCAGTCTGCCAAGAAAGCCGAGGCCAGGCCCGCCGCGCCGGCTCAGGAACAGTTCGCCGACGGCATCGCCGCGGTAGTCGGCAAAGATGTCATCACCATGAGCGATCTGAGCAAGGCCGTGCAGCAAGCCACTGACAGCCTGAAGATGCAGCGGATCCAGGTTCCGCCCCCGCAGGTCCTGCAGCACCAGGTGCTGAACCGCCTCATCATGAATCGCGTGATGGAGCAGGAGGCCAAGCGCCCGGGCATTTCGGTGACCGGCGACCAGGTCGACCAGGCCATCGCGGTGGTCGCCAGCCGCAACCATCTCACGGTTCCCCAGATGAAGGCCGAGATCGCCAAAAGCGGCACCAACTGGGACGACTACCGCAAGACCATCCACGATGAACTGCTGTCCGAACGCCTGCGCCAGCGCGTGGTCGACGCCAAGATCTTCATTTCCGACAGCGAGGTGGACGCCTTCCTGAAGGAGTACGCGCACAACAAGGCGGTGGCTCCCGCCCCCGCCGCCGAGCCCGCTCCCGCGCCCGCCCAGCCGCAGGTCAAGATCGTGGCCAATGGCCCGGTCGCGCTGTCCGATATCCTGATCCACGTCCCCGACGGCGCTACGCCTGAAACGGTCGATCGACTGCGCCAGAAGGCCGAAGACCTGCTCGCGCGCATACGCAAGGGCGCGGACTTCGCCAGCCTGGCAGCCGCCAATTCCGATGGGCCCAACGCCTTGCAGGGCGGCCAGCTTGGCGTGCGTCCGCTGGAGGGCTGGCCCGATCTGTTCGTTAACGCCGTGCGCAATTTGATGCCGGGCCAGGTCACCGGCGTGCTGCGCGCCGCCAACGGCTTTCATATCGTCAAGGTCACGGCCCGCGCAATGGAGCGCACGGCCGCGCCGGTCCAGCAACAGCAACAGGTGCCGCCCGGCATCCAGCAGCTCGATTCGATCCCGTCCGATGCGCCGGGAACCGTCGAGATCACCCAGACGCACGCACGCCACATCCTGATCAAGACTTCGGCCGTGATGACCGATGCCGAGGCGCGCCAGAAGCTCGAGGAAATCCGCCAGCGCATCGTGTCGGGGCAGGCCACGTTCGGGGAAATGGCGCGCCAGTATTCGCAGGACAGCACTGCCTCCGAGGGTGGCGACCTGGGCTGGCTCAGCCCGGGCCAGACCGTGCCCGCCTTCGAGCAGGCCATGAACAAGCTCAAGCCCGGCCAGATCAGCCAGCCTATCGCCTCGCCTTTCGGCTGGCACTTGATCGAGGTGATCGCACGCCGCCAGCATGACGCCACGCAGGAAGTCCGCCGCAATATTGCGCGCAGGATCCTGATGGAGCGCCAGGCCGGGCCGGCATTCGAGGACTACATGGACCAGGTCCAGGCCCAGACCTACATCGACAACCGCCTGGAAAAGGCGCAAGAGCTCAAGCAGCGCTACCAGCAGTAAGAACGCCATGGCCCAGCATCAGGCCCGCAAGCGCTTCGGCCAGAACTTCCTGACCGATCAGAGCGTGGTGGACCGCATCGTGCGGGCCGTGGCGCCCGCCGCCGGCGACCGGGTCGTTGAAATCGGGCCAGGCCTGTCCGCGCTGA
>DAIDKG010000040.1 GCA_027450125.1 Bordetella sp.
GGGTGGCGCCCATGAACACCTTCACGTCCTCGGCGCGCCGGCCCAGCTGCACGGCCTGGCCGCGGATATCGTCGACGATATCCTTGACGCCTTCCTTCTTCTGTCCATTGACGAAGACGCACTCGGCGTGGGTGGCGGCGAACCGGCGTCCGCGCGCGGACGATCCGGCCTGGTACAGGACCGGCGTGCGCTGCGGCGAGGGGGCGCACAAATGCATGGCGTCCACCTTGTATTGCGGTCCGGCATGGTGCACGACCCGCACCTTGCCGGGGTCGGCATAGATGCCGCGCTCGCGGTCGGCCAGCACGGCATCGTCGTCCCAGCTGCCTTCCCACAGCTTGTAGACCAGCGACATGTATTCGTCGGCCAGGTCGTAGCGGTCGTCGTGCGCGATCTGGCCGTCGATGCCGATGGCGCGCGCGGCGCTGTCCAGGTAGCCGGTCACGATGTTCCAGCCGACGCGCCCGCCGGTCAGGTGGTCCAGGGTGGACATGCGGCGGGCGAACAGGAACGGCTGCTCGTAGACCAGGTTGGACGTGACTCCGAACCCCAGGTGCCGGGTCACGGCCGCCATGGCCGGGATGAGCAGCGTGGGATCGTTGACCGGGACCTGCGCGGCGCTGCGCAGCGCCGCGTCGGCATTGCCGCCGTAGACGTCGTAGACGCCGACCACGTCGGCGAAGAAGATGCCGTCGAACAGGCCCGCCTCCAGCCTTTTGGCGTAATCTACCCAGTACTGCAGTTCGCCATGTCGGGCCGACTGATCCCGCGGGTGGGTCCACATGCCTTGCTGGATATGTCCCACGCAGTTCATGTCGAAGGCATTGAGGCGAATTTCACGTGGCATGTCGGATTCCCGGTTGTCGCGCCGCAGGTGTCCCGGTCTGTCACGGACGGGACGGCTTGCGAAATGAGGTGTCTAATATAGTGGACATTCGTTTAATATAAAAGCTATCACCCGTCAGCCCAGGCGTCAATTCATGAATAACCCCCAGCCCGATCCTTCCCTTGCCATTGCCGGGCGCATCCGCATCGAGCGCGAGGCCAGGGGGTGGTCGCTGGGCGACCTTGCGGAAAAGTCCGGTGTGTCCAAGGCGATGATCAGCAAGATCGAGCGGTGCGAGGCGAGTCCTACCGCGACGATCCTGGGCCGCCTGTCCGGCGCCTTCGGCCTGCAGCTGTCGGTGCTGCTCGCCCTGGCCGAGCGCACGGGCCAGCGCCTGAGCAGGGCGCAAGCCCAGTCCGTCTGGATCGATCCGGAGACCGGCTACGAACGCAGGGTGATTTCACCCGGCAACGGCGGCATGCTGGAGCTGATCCAGGTGACCCTGCCGGCTGGTGTGCGCGTGGCCTACCCCGCCAGCGCCTTCGTCTTCCAGCACCAGCAGATCTGGGTGCTGGATGGCGTGCTGACCTTCGAGGAAGGCAATGCGACACACGTCCTGCAGGCGGGGGACTGCCTGCAGCTGGGGCCGCCCTGCGCCTGCGCCTTTCATAACGAGCAGGACACGCCCTGTGTCTACGCCGTGGCGCTCATCCGGCGCTAGCGGCGACGCCGCGGCGTCAGAAGATCGACTGCCCGGTGATCGTGGTCAGACGCTCCAGCGAGCGCACGCCCGCCAGCGAGTTGCCGTTTGCGTCCAGGCCCGGGGACCAGACGCACACGGCCATCTGCCCCGGCAGCACGGCGACGATCCCGCCGCCCACGCCGCTCTTGGCGGGCAGGCCGACGCGATAGACGAAGTCGCCCGCGGCATCGTAGGTGCCGCAGGTCAGCATCAGCGCGGAGAGCCGCTTGGTGGAACTGGCGTCCAGCACGCGCTCGCCGCCGGCCGGAGCGATCCCGCCGTTGGCCAGAAAGAGCGCTGCGCGCGCGACTTCCACGCAGCTCATGGAGATGGCGCACTGGCGGCAGTACGCGTCGATCACGTCGTCGGCGGGCATCTCCAGATTGCCGAAGCTCGCGATGAAATGCGCCATCGCGCGGTTGCGCTCGGCGTGCTCAAGCTCGGACTTGGCCACGCGCAGGTCGTAGCTGATGTCGCGCTCGCCGGTGATCCGGCGGATGAAATCGACGAGCGCGTTTTCCGCGCGTACGAAGCGGCGGCACAGCACGTCCGTCACCACCAGCGCGCCCGCGTTGATGAAGGGGTTGCGCGGTATGCCGCGCTCGCTTTCGAGCTGCACCAGCGAATTGAAGGCGGTGCCCGACGGTTCCCGGCCGACGCGCTCCCACAGCGCGTCGCCCAGCAGCTGGAACGCCAGCGTGCAGGCGAAGAGCTTGGAGATGCTCTGGATCGAGAAGCGCACGTCGGCGTCGCCGGTGCGAAAGACCTGTCCGTCGACGGTGACGACGGCCATGCCGAATTGCTCGGGGCGAACCTGGGCCAGTTCGGGGATGTAGTCGGCGACGCGGCCGGCCGTGCGCCATGGCGCAATCTCGCCATGAATCCGTTCGATGATTTCCTGGTAGTCCGGATGGTTCATTGCCACAGCGCGGGATGAGAGCTCAGGGGAGCGCGGGCCGAGATGATAGCGCCTAAACAGTGCGATGCCGAGCGGCGTCCTACACTAGGATCTGCCCGCGTCGCCAGGCCCTGGCCGGCAGTAATGCCGGGACGCCCCGATCGGCCGATCCGCCGGACGGCCAGAGCGTCCCGCAACCCTTGGAGCGAAAGCCGCACATGCGTACTTCCAAAATCGTGCACGTCGTAAGCTGCCATGCCGAAGGCGAGGTCGGCGATGTCATCGTGGGCGGCGTCGCCCCGCCGCCCGGCGCAACGATATGGGAGCAGTCCCGCTGGATAGCTCAGGACCAGACCCTGCGCAATTTCGTGCTGAACGAG
>DAIDKG010000041.1 GCA_027450125.1 Bordetella sp.
CCGCCTGCAGGCGGCGCGTCATCCGGGACCGCACTGCGTCCGCCGCCGGCCTCCGGTTCCAATACCTTGAGCCGCGACCGCCTGTCCCGCTAGGAGCCCTGTTTCATGCAACGCTTATTGCCCCTGCTGGTCGGCCTGCTCATCGCCGTCGGGCTGCTGTTCTCCTGTGTCTTCGTGGTCGGCATGCGCCATTACGCCCTGGTGTTTTCGCTGGGCGAGGTCAAGCAGGTCATCAGCGAGCCCGGCCTGTACTTCAAGCTGCCGCCGCCTTTCCAGAACATCGTCTACCTCGACAAGCGCATTCTCACCATCGAGTCCCCCGATGCCGAGCGCATCCAGACTTCCGAGAAGAAGAACCTGCTCATCGACTCCTACGTCAAGTGGCGCATCGCCGATCCGAAGCTGTTCTATGTCACTTTCGGCGGCAACGAGCGCGCCGCCCAGGAACGGCTGCAGGCGCAGATCCGCGACGCGCTGAATGCGGCCGTCAACGTGCGCACTGTGCGCGAGGTGATCTCGACCGACCGCGACAAGGTCATGGCCGAGATCCTTTCCAATGTGGCCAAGCGCGCCAAGCCGCTGGGCGTCCAGATCGTCGACGTGCGCCTGCGCCGCATCGAATTTGCGCCCGAAATTTCCGATTCGGTCTATCGCCGCATGCAGGCCGAGCGCACCCGCGTCGCCAACGAATTGCGCTCCATCGGCGCGGCCGAAGGCGAAAAGATCCGCGCCGATGCCGATCGCCAGCGCGAAGTCATTCTGGCAAAGGCCTATGCCAAGGCGCAGGCCATCCGGGGCGAGGGCGATGCCCAGGCCAGCCGCATCTACGACCAGGCCTACGGCCAGAACCCCGAGTTCTTCAAGTTCTACAAGAGCCTGCAGGCTTATCGCACTGCGTTCTCCAAGCCCTCGGACTTGCTGGTGGTCGATCCCAGCTCGGATTTCTTCAGCTATTTCAAGAATCCGCAGCCTGCAACGCCGACGCCGCCAGCCAAGTCCATGGGCAAGTAAGGCAGGCGCGGCCGCCTGGCGCGGCCGCGCACCCGCGGCGGTATTGCATCGATTCCGATGCGTGTATAATGCCCCGTAAGCTTTTGAATTAATTCCGCAAGCGGCTGAGCGGGCTTACGCCCTCAGCCGCTTTTGCTTTTGGATCACGACATTTCACTCATGGGTAACTGGCTGCTGCCCGAAGGTTTCGCCGATGTCCTGCCGGCCGAAGCCCGGCGCATCGAGGAACTGCGCCGCGCGCTGCTCGACCTGTACCGTACCTACGGTTTCGAGCTGGTTGCGCCGCCGCTGGTGGAATACCTCGACTCCCTGCTGTCTGGCGCTCCCGGCGGCGACGACCTGCGCCTGTCCACCTGCAAGCTGGTGGATCAGCTCTCGGGTCGCACCATGGGCGTGCGGGCCGACATGACGCCGCAGGTCACCCGCATCGACGCCCACCTGCTCAACCGGGCAGGCGTCACCCGCCTGTGCTATTGCGGCAATGTGCTGCACGCACGGCCGGCCGACCTGCTCGCCAGCCGGGAGCTGCTGCAGATCGGTGCCGAGATCTACGGCCACGCCGGCATCGAGGCCGACCTGGAAATCATTCGCCTGGTGCTGGAAAGCGTCGAGGTTGCCGGCGTGCGCGAGCCGCGCCTGGACCTGTGCCATCCCGGGGTGCTGCATGCCTTGCTGCAGTCGGATCCGGCCGCGCCGGCCCTGGGCGGCGCCATCACGCTGCTGCTGCGCGAAAAGGACGTGCCCGGCCTGGGCGCGCTGACGGCACAGGGCCTGTTGCCGCAGACCGTGCAAGCGCTCAAGACGCTGGCCAATCTGTATGGCGGTTCCGAGGTGCTGGCCCAGGCGCGTCGCATGTTGCCGGCCGTTCCCGGGCTGGCCGAATCGCTCGATACCCTGCAGGCGCTGGTCGATGCGCTGCCGCAAGTCGCCATGAGCGTGGATCTGGCCGACGTGAGCGGTTACGGTTATCACTCCGGCATCACCTTCGCGCTGTATGCCGAAGGCTGGCACGATGCGCTGGTGCGCGGCGGCCGCTACGACCATGTCAGCCATGCATTCGGCCGGCATCGTCCGGCCACCGGCTTCAGCCTCGACCTGCGCAAGCTGGCCGCCGGCCTGGAGCCGGCCGCGCGCGCGCGCGCCGTGCGCGCGCCGTGGAGCGCGGACCCCTCCCTGGCCGATGCCGTGCGCGCCTTGCGCCGCGGCGGCGAGATCGTGGTTCAGGTTCTGCCTGGCCACGAGCACGATCAGGATGAATTCGTCTGCGATCGCGAGCTGGTTCTGGAAAAGGGCGCCTGGGCAGTCAAGGCGATTTGAAGACCAATCGGCGGACCTGCAATCCGCCGTCCGACCGAAATTCAACTTCTATCTGGTTTTGATCATGAGCAAGAACGTCGTGGTGATCGGCACCCAATGGGGTGACGAAGGCAAGGGCAAGATCGTCGACTGGCTGGCAAGCCGCGCGGATGCCGTGGTGCGCTTTCAGGGCG
>DAIDKG010000042.1 GCA_027450125.1 Bordetella sp.
GCGTAGTCGGGGCTGCTGCGCGCGAAGGCGCCCAGCTGCGAGGGCGCCATGGTCAGCGGCCCGCGCTTGAACAGCGCGTATTGCAGGCCCATCATGGCCTTGCCCCACAGCGAGTTGGCCATGGTGTTGAGCGTGCGGGCATTGCCGCCGACCTTGTAGATCAGGCGCAGCTGCAGGTGGTCCTGCAGATTGCCGCCCACCCCGGGCAGGTCCTGCAGCACCGGCACGCCCAGCGACTGCAGCAGCGCCTGCGGCCCGATGCCCGACACCTGCAGCAATTGCGCCGAACCGATCGAGCCGGCTGCCAGCACCACCTCGCACGAGGCGCGGGCCTCGCGCTCGACGCCGTCTGCCAGGCGGTAGCGCACGCCCTGCGCGCGCTTGCCGTCGAACACCAGTCCTGCCGCCTGCGCGCCGGTGATCACGTGCAGGTTGGGCCGCTGGCGCACCGGGTGCAGAAAGGCCTTGGACGCGCTCCAGCGCACACCCTGGCGCTGGTTGACCTCGAAGTAGTTGCAGCCCTCGTTGTCGCCGCGGTTGAAGTCTTCAATCTTGGCAATGCCGGCCTGCGCGGCGGCCTCGCGAAAGGCGTCGAGCAAGGTCCAGGACAGGCGCTGGCGCTCGACCCGCCACTCGCCGCCCGCGCCGTGAAAGGCGCTGCCGCCGGCATGGTGGTCCTCGACGGCCTTGAACAGCGGCAGCACCTCGTCCCAGCTCCAGCCGCTGTTGCCCTGCGCGGCCCAGCCGTCGTAATCGGCTTTCTGCCCGCGCATGTAGATCATGCCGTTGATGGACGAGCAGCCGCCCAGCACGCGCCCGCGCGGGTAGCCCAGGCTGCGGCCGGCGATGCCGGGGTCGGGCTGGGTGCGGTAGCACCAGTCGGTGCGCGGATTGCCGATGCAGTACAGGTAGCCCACGGGAATGTGCAGCCAGCGCCAGTCGTCCTGGCCGCCGGCCTCGAGCAGCAGCACCTTGACGGCCGGATCGGCCGAGAGCCGGTTGGCCAGCAGGCAGCCGGCGGTGCCGGCGCCGACGATGACGTAGTCGTAAAGGGGCGCGGAATTGCTTGAATCCGTCATGGGCGTGTCTCCTGATATGGCCTAAATGTAACCGTACTGGCGCAATTCGTGCCCGGTGATCGCCAGTGCGGCGTGGCGCCGCGGGGCCCGTGTGTGACAATAGCGAAGATACGGCAGATGTGTTTCGCGCCGATTTTCCGGCTCTTTTTGGTCAAGGCTTCTCATGGACAAACCTTACGAACCCGAGTGCGTTTTCTCGGAACGCGCCAATCAGCTCACCAGCTCCGCCATCCGCGAAATCCTCAAGGTCACCGAACGGCCCGAGGTCATTTCCTTTGCCGGCGGCCTGCCGGCTCCGGCCGGCTTCCCGGTGGAAAAGATGCGCGAGACGTTCGACAAGGTATTGGCCGAGAACGGCAAGGTGGCCCTGCAGTACGGCCCCACCGAAGGCTACAAACCGCTGCGCGAGTGGGTGGCGCAGGACTTGAACAAGGCCGGCGCGAACCTGACCCTGGACAACATCCTGATCGTGTCCGGCTCGCAGCAGGCGCTGGACCTGCTGGGCAAGATCCTGATCGACAAGGGCAGCAAAGTGCTGGTCGAGGACCCGACCTACCTGGGCGCGCTGCAGTCGTTCAGCCAGTACCAGCCCGCCTACGCCACGGTGCCCACCGACGAGGGCGGCCTGATCCCCGAGGCCATCACGCCCGAGCTGGCCGCCGGCGCGCGTTTTCTGTACGCCCTGCCCAATTTCCAGAACCCCACCGGCCGCACGCTCGACCGCGCGCGCCGCGAAGCCCTGGTGCAAAAGGCCGCCAGCCTGAAGTTCCCCATCATCGAGGACGACCCCTACGGCGAGCTGCGCTATGCCGGCGAGCCCCAGCCGGGCCTGCTGGCGCTGGGCGCCGCGGTCGGCGCCAACGTCATCCGCCTGGGTACCTTCTCCAAGGTGCTGGCCCCCGGCCTGCGCCTGGGCTACATCGCCGCGCACGGCAAGATCATCCACAAGCTGGTGCAGGCCAAGCAGGCCACCGACCTGCACACCCCCACCCTCACGCAGATGGCGGTGTACGAGACGGTCAAGGACGGCTTCCTGGCCGAACACCTGCCCCACGTGCGCGAGATCTACCGCAAGCAGGGCCGCTGCATGCTCGAAGCGCTCGAACGCGAATTCCCGGCCGGCGTCACCTGGACCAAGCCCGAAGGCGGCATGTTCCTGTGGGTGACGGTGCCCGAGCACATCGACACGCAGAAGCTGCTGGCCGAGGCCGTGGAGCAGAACGTGGCCTTCGTGCCGGGCGGGCCGTTCTTTGCCGGCAAGCCGCAGCACAACACCATGCGCCTGAGTTTCGCGACGGTGCCGGAAGAGAAGATCCGCGCGGGCATTGCGATTCTGGGTAAGCTGCTCAAGCAGAAGGTTTGAGTGCTGTAGCGTTGTAGTTTTGAGTTCTTGAGACGCCGAGGCTGCCCTGCGCAATTCCGATGTTCGCCGCTTGCGCGGCTGCGGCCGGTCGCCCCGCGCTTCGGATTGCTCCGGGGTCTTCGGCTCGCTGTGTCTCAAATTTGGCCTACCTCATTCTTTTTCAGGCCCGCTGTCTTACGGTTTCGTATAGGCATACTGCGCTGGCCACGCTGACGTTCAGGCTTTCCACCGAACCCAGCATGGGGATGCGCACCAGTTGGTCGCAGGTTTCACGCGTCAGGCGGCGCATGCCCTCGCCTTCGGCGCCCATGACCCATGCCATGGCGCGCCGCGCGTCGATGGCGTGCAGGTCGTCAGTGCCCTGGTCGTCGGTGCCGACCAGCCAGATGTCGCGGTCTTTGAGTTCGCGCATGGTGCGGGCCAGGTTGGTGACAGTGATGTAGGGCACGGTGTCGGCGGCGCCGCAGGCCACGCGCTGCACGGTGCTGGTCAGGCCCACGGCGCGGTCGCGCGGTGCGATGACGGCATGCACGCCGGCGGCATCCGCCGTGCGCAGGCAGGCGCCCAGGTTGTGCGGATCGGTAACGCCGTCCAGGATGAGGAGGAACGCCGGGCCTTCGATGACGTCCAGCACTTCATCGATACTCACAGCCAGCTGGCGCGCGTCGGCCAGGGCGACCACGCCCTGATGGCGCGTGCCGCCGGCCAGGCCGTCCAGCCGCTCCATGGGAACCGGATGCACGCGCCGGCCGGCGCGTTCGGCCTGCTCGACCAGGCTCTGCATGCGCTTGTCGCGCCGCGAGGC
>DAIDKG010000043.1 GCA_027450125.1 Bordetella sp.
TTCCATGGACGCGCGGGAGGGTATGATCGCGCCATGGATCGTCGTCATCTGCTTCTTACCGGCGCCGCACTGGGCGCCACGCTGGCCGCCGGGGCCGCGGGCAGGGCCGCATGGGCTGCCGTGCCCACCGTGCAGCCCACCACGGCTGCCGCTCTGGCGGCGCTGCGCGCACGCCCCATGGCCGACCTGCAAGGCGGCACCCGCCGCCTGGCCGAATGGCAGGGCCGCCCAATGCTGCTCAATTTCTGGGCGAGCTGGTGCACGCCCTGCGCCCGGGAGATGCCGCAGCTCGACGCGCTGCAAAAACAATTCCCGCAAATTCAATTCATCGGTATCGGCATTGATACTGTAGCCAAGATACGCAAATTTCTGCTCAAGGTGCCGGTTTCCTACCCGTTGCTGTCCCTGGGAACCTCAGGCATCGATACGCTGCGCGACTTGGGCGATACGGCGGCAGGCCTGCCGTTTACCCTGATTTTGGCAACAGATGGCAGTGTGAAAAGATCCATACTCGGTAAAATCCAGCCTGATGATGTGCGCAACACCCTGGCAAGCCTGATCTGATTGCGCCGAATGGCCTCGGCGGTTGGACAATCGGCCCCGAAGTGGCGTAAAAAGGCGGTTTGTTGCTTATTTTTCGACGACGTTCATGGCGCATAGCGTACTCGTCCTGCATGGCCCCAACCTGAACCTGCTCGGCACGCGCGAGCCCGGCATCTATGGCAGTCGCACCCTGGCGCAGATCGATGCGGGCCTGGCGAAACTGGCGGGCGAGCTGGGCGTCAAGCTGGCAGCCTGGCAAAGCAATCACGAAGGCGAACTGGTCGATCGCATCCAGGCTGCCGCTGGCGACGGCACCGATTTCATCATCATCAACGCGGCCGCCTACACGCACACCAGCGTCGCGATACGCGATGCGCTGGCCGGAGTGGGCATTCCTTTCATTGAAGTACATTTGTCCAATATCTTTAAGCGCGAGCCGTTCCGGCACCATTCCTACCTGTCCGACACCGCCGTGGGGCTGGTGAGCGGCCTGGGCGCAGACGGCTACGACGCCGCGCTGCGCTACGCGGCAAGCCACTGACCGGTTCTGCTTTTTCGATCTTCATTCAGCAGGGCGGCAGCAAGGCCGTCCAATCACAAACAAATCACTCGGGAATCAGCCTCCTATGGACCTCCGTAAACTCAAGACCCTGATCGACCTGGTGGCCGAGTCCGGTATCGCCGAACTCGAAATCACCGAAGGCGAAGGCAAGGTTCGCATCGTCAAGTTCTCGCAGACCGTCCAGCCCGTGGCCTATCAACAGGCGGTCGCCCCGGTTGCCCCGGCCGCCGCCGCCGTGCCTGACGCCGCCGCGGCCGCCGCGGAATCCGCCGCTCAGGCCGCCGCCCAGGGGCACGCGGTCAAGGCGCCGATGGTCGGCACGTTCTACCGTTCGCCCAATCCGGGCGCATCGCCTTTCGTCCAGGTCGGCCAGACCGTCAAGGAAGGCGATCCGCTGTGCATCATCGAGGCCATGAAGCTGCTCAACGAGATCGAGGCCGACAAGTCCGGCGTCGTCAAAGCAATCCTGGTCGAAAACGGCGAGCCGGTCGAATACGGCCAACCCTTGTTCGTCATTGGCTGATAGTCGACTCCCATGTTCGAAAAAATCCTGATCGCCAATCGCGGCGAGATCGCCCTGCGCATTCAGCGCGCCTGCCGCGAGCTGGGCATCAAAACCGTGGTCGTACACTCCGAGGCCGACCGCGAGGCCAAGTATGTGCGCCTGGCCGATGAATCGGTCTGCATCGGGCCTGCGCCCTCGCGCGAGAGCTATCTCAACATGCCGGCCATCATCTCGGCCGCCGAGGTGACCGACGCCGAGGCCATCCATCCGGGCTACGGCTTCCTTTCCGAGAACGCGGACTTCGCCGAGCGCGTGGAGAAAAGCGGCTTCGTCTTCATCGGCCCGCGTCCCGAAACCATCCGCATGATGGGCGACAAGGTGAGCGCCAAGCGCGCCATGATCGAGGCCGGCGTGCCGGTGGTGCCCGGCTCCGAAGGCGCGCTGCCCGACGATCCGCAGGAAATCATGCGCACCGCCCGCGAGGTGGGCTACCCGGTGATCATCAAGGCCGCCGGCGGCGGCGGCGGGCGCGGGATGCGCGTGGTTTACACCGAGGCGGCGCTGATCAACGCG
>DAIDKG010000044.1 GCA_027450125.1 Bordetella sp.
GCGGCCCCGGTGGGCTCCAGGCCGCGGCTGAACTGCATGTCGTAGCCTTTCAGGCGCAGCTGCTCATTGACCTGCGGCAGCGAACCATGCACCAGCACCAGGCGTATGCCCAGCGCCGACAACAGGGAGAGGTCCTGCACCAGGATGTTCAAGGCGCCGTCGCGCACCAGCTCGCCGCCGAAGGCCACCACGAAGGTCTTGCCGCGGAAGGCATGGACATAGGGCGCGACTTCCCGGAACCATCGGACGAACTGAGCGGGGGAGGATTCGGCGGCTTCCAGGGCGGAGTAGGTGTCGGGTTCCTGATCGGTGAGCATGGTGCGCGGGCGCGGGCGGGCAGGTGGAGAAGGGCGGGCCTGACGCCCGCCGCCGGCACCGCGATCGCGGCGCTGCGCGGAATTATAGGACCGCGGGGCCGCGACCCCGGCCGTGATGCTCGAGGGCGAAACCTATAATGTCGCGCAATACGCACAACGCCATTCCCATGTCCGAAGTTCCACGTCCGTCCGAGCGCGCTCCGCGCCGCGCCCGGGAGCCGCGCCCCGAACGCCCCATCCCCGCGATCACCTACCCCGAAGACCTGCCGGTCAGCGGCCGGCGCGAGGAGATCGCGCGCGCCATCGCGGCGAACCAGGTGGTAATCGTCAGCGGCGAAACCGGTTCGGGAAAAACCACGCAGCTGCCCAAGATATGCCTGGAGCTGGGCCGCGGACGCAGGCGCCTGATAGGCCATACCCAGCCGCGCCGCCTGGCCGCGACGTCCGTGGCCAGGCGCATCGCCGAAGAGCTGAACACGCCCATGGGCGAGGTGGTCGGCTACCAGGTGCGCTTTAACGACAGCACCGGTCCGAACGCGTCGGTCAAGCTGATGACCGACGGCATCCTGCTGGCCGAGTCGCAGCGCGATCCGCTGCTCGGGCGCTACGACACCGTCATCATCGACGAGGCGCACGAGCGCAGCCTGAACATCGATTTCCTGCTCGGATATCTGAAGCAGCTGCTGCCGCGCCGGCCCGACCTCAAGCTCATCATCACCTCGGCCACCATCGACGCCGAGCGTTTCGCCTCGCACTTTGCCGCAGAGTCCGGCAAGCCTGCGCCGGTGATCGAGGTTTCCGGGCGCCTGTACCCGGTGGAGCTGCGCTATCGGCCCGTCATGCAGCCTTTGTCCGACGATCAGGCCGCGGCGCCCCAGCGCAAGGGCGCCAACGGCGAGCGGCTGTCGGGCGACGAGGAGCGCGACCTGATCGACGCCATCGTCGACGCTGTGGACGAATGCGCGCGCCACGGCCCGGGCGACGTGCTGGTGTTCCTGCCGGGCGAGCGCGAAATCCGCGAATCGGCCGAGGCGCTGCGCAAGCATCATCCCGCGGGCACCGACATCCTGCCGCTCTACGCCCGCCTGTCGCAGGCCGAACAGGAGCAGATCTTCCATCCCAAGGGCAATTCCCGCCGCGTGGTGTTGTCGACCAATGTGGCCGAAACCTCGCTCACCGTGCCCGGCATACGCTTCGTGATCGACAGCGGCCTGGCGCGCGTCAAGCGTTATTCCTGGCGCAACAAGGTCGAGCAGCTGCGCATTGAAGCCATCAGCCGCGCCTCGGCCAACCAGCGCGCCGGCCGCTGCGGCCGGGTGGGGCCGGGCGTGTGCATACGGCTTTACGACGAGACCGATTTCAACGCCCGCGCGGCGTTCACCGATCCCGAAGTGCTGCGCTCCTCACTGGCCTCGGTGATCCTGCGCATGAAGTCGCTGGGGCTGGACGACATCGAACAGTTTCCCTTCGTCGAGGCGCCGCCCGGCCGCGCGGTCGCCGACGGCTACCACCTGCTGCTGGAACTGGGCGCGATTGCGCTCGCCGGGCCACCCCAAGGGCGCAATCCCCCCCGAGGGGACGGCGCGCAGCGCCAAGGGGGCAGTACCTTACCGGTGCAGGCCGGCGACGCCGACGACGGTGCCGCGCGCACCGGCGCGGCCTACGAACTGACGCACACCGGCCGCGAGCTGGCCAAGCTGCCTGTGGACCCGCGCATCGGCCGCATGGTGCTGGCCGCCCGCGAGCATCAGTGCCTGGCGGAAATGCTCGTCATCGCCTCGGCCCTGTCGGTGCAGGATCCGCGCGACCGCCCCATGGCAGAGCGCGAGGCCGCCGAAGCCGCGCATGCCAAGTTCAACGACGACAAATCCGAGTTCACCGGTTTTCTCAAGCTGTGGCACTGGTACGGCGAGCAGGTCAGGCACAAGCAGTCGCAGCGCAAGCTGGTGGGCCTGCTGCGGCAAAACTTCCTGTCGCCCATCCGCCTGCGCGAATGGCACGATGTGCACACGCAGTTGGCGGCCCTGGTGGGCGAACAGGGCTGGCGCGTGAACACGGCCGAGGCCACCTACGAGCAGCTGCACCTGGCGCTGCTCAGTGGCCTTCTGGGCAATATCGGTTTCAAGAGCGACGAGGGCGGTCATTATCAGGGCGCGCGCGACATCCGCTTTCACATCCATCCCGGCTCGAACCTGCATAAGAAGGCCGGCAAATGGATCATGGCCGCGGAGCTGGTCGAGACCACGCGCCTGTATGCGCGTTGCGTGGCCCGCATCGAGCCCACGTGGATCGAACGCGTGGGCGGCCACCTGCTGCGCCGCAACTGGTCCGATCCGCGCTGGGAGAAAAAGGCCGGCCAGGTTGTTGCCAACGAACGCGCCACGCTGTATGGCTTGCAGGTCTATCACGGTCGGCGCGTGCACTATGGCCGCATCAACCCCGCCCATGCGCGCGAACTCTTCATCCGCGAGGCGCTGGTTCCGGGCGAGATCGACACCAGGCTGCCTTTCGTCGCGCACAACCGCAAGCTCATCGCCGGAATCGAGAAGCTGGAGCATCAGGCACGCCGGCCGGACATCCTGGTCGACGACGAACTCATCCACGCTTTCTACGACCAGCAGCTGCCCGAGGCCATCTCTCAGACCACGGCGCTGGAAAAGTGGGTGCAAGGACTGGACAAGCCGGCCGCCGACAGGCTGCTGCTCACGCGCGAGGCGCTCATGCGCCACGAAGCGGCGGGCATCACCACCGAAGTTTTCCCCAAGAAGGTCGAGTGGCAGGGTGTGTCCATGGCGCTGGACTATCACTTCGAACCGGGCTCGACCAAGGATGGCGTGACGCTGTCGGTGCCGCTGTACGCGCTCAACCAGATCGACGCGCAGCGCTGCGAGTGGCTGGTGCCCGGTATGCTAAAGGAAAAAGTGCATTTGCTGCTCAAGTCGCTGCCGTAAAAGCTGCGCCGCCACTGCGTGCCGCTGCCCGACTACGCGGCCGGCTTCTACGAGCGCTGGTTCGAGAAGCTGGGCGATCCGCGCGAGGGTCTGGTCGAGGCGGTCATCGCCGATATTTGGCACCAGGTGCAGGTGCGCCCGGCCGCGGGCGATTTCAAGCTGGAAACCCTGCCGGCTCACCTGTTCATGAATTTCCGCGTGATCGACGAACACGGCCGCATGCTGGCCGCCGGCCGCAACCTGGCTCAGCTCAAGGCCGATCTGGGGCGCCAGGCGCAAGCCAACTTCCAGCAGCTGGCAGCGCGCGACAACGAGGTGGCGCAGGCCCTGGCGCATGAAAAACTGACATCCTGGTCGTTCGGCCCCCTGCCCGAGATCATGGAGATCAAGCGCGGCGGGCAGTCGGTCATCGGCTACCCGGCACTGGTGGACAAGGGGGCGCACTGCGACCTGGACGTCTACGACGACCCCGACGAGGCGCGCAGGCATCATCGCGCGGGCCTGCTCAAGCTGTTCCGCCTGGGCCTGCGCGAACAGGTGAAATTCCTGGAAAAGAACCTCGCCGACCTCACCAGGTTGAGCATGCTCTACATGCCCCTGGGCACGCAGGAAGAGCTGCGTGACCAGATCATGGACTGCGCTCTCGGCCAGGCCTGCCTGTCCGAGCCATGGCCCGCCGACGCGCAGCAATTCGAGGCGCGGCGCAACGAAGGCAAGGGCAGGCTGGGCCTGCTGGCGCAGGAAGCGGCGCGGCTGGCCGGCAACATCCTGACCGAATACGGCGCTCTGCAGCGCAAGCTGCCCCAGGCCAAGCCGCACGCGGCCGCGTATGCCGACCTGCAGCAGCAGCTGGGTGCGCTCATGCCCAAATGGTTCATACGCGACATGCCGCATGCCCAGTTGGCGCATTACCCGCGCTATCTGAAGGCCGCTGTCGCGCGTATCGACAAACTGCGCGCGGACCCCGGGCGGGATGCGAAGCTGATGGAGGACATGGCGCCCCTGCTGACGCAATATCAGCGTGCCCGCTCCGCCCTGAAAGGCGCGCCCGATCCGGCACTGGACGAATTCCGCTGGTTGCTGGAAGAGCTGCGCGTGGCTTTGTTCGCGCAGGAGCTGCGCACACCGATGCCGGTTTCGGTCAAGCGGCTGATCAAGGCGTGGGAGGCGCTGCGGCGCTGAGTCCCGAGCGCGGGCGCCGCGTTCAGTGAGGGCGGTGTTCGCGCAAAAGCTGCGCCAGATCGTCCTCGAGCATGCCCATCATGCGCGCGGCCGATCGCGTCACGCTGTCGCTCAGGTCGGCCAGCGTCATGGTCCGGCCTGGATATTCCTGCACTGCGTCGCTCATGAGGCGCCAGACGATGGCGCGCGCTCTTGCCGCTGCCGCGGGACGGTCGAGCAGCCCGTCTTGCGGGCAAGGATGATTCTTGCTGTCGGGAAAATTTCGCATGCCCGCCATGCCCTATCTCCTGCAGTGTCTGCTTTCAGGGTGAAGCAAACATTAAACCGCATGGTTATTTATAACAACCGAATGGTTTACAAAAATCAGACCA
>DAIDKG010000045.1 GCA_027450125.1 Bordetella sp.
CCGCTCGATCTTGATCGAACGACTTTGCTGGAAAGATTTTGCCGGCATAGCTCAGTTGGTAGAGCAGCGCATTCGTAATGCGAAGGTCGTAGGTTCGACTCCTATTGCCGGCACCAGAAACATCAAGCACTTAGGCCAACCTCTCGAGGTTGGCCTTTTGCTTTGCCGGCGCCGGCCACCATTGCGCGCCTTATGCTGCAAAAACGAGCGAGCGGTGGGCGCCGACGCCCGCCGCGACGCCAGAGGCCGACGCAAACGTCGCGTTGGTCATGGCGGTCGATGCATCGCCTGCCGCGAATACGCCGGGCACGGTCGTTTCCTTGAATGCATCGACGCGGATCACGGGGCCAAGCGGCCCCTCGTCCAACGCACAACCGAGTTGGACGGCAAGGTCGCTGGCCATTTCCGTGCGCGCGCCGACGAACAGCGCCTCAATCGGCACCACCCGGCCATCGACCAACCGCAAGGCCTCGATCGCCGGGACGTCTCCCAGTACCTGCGCCACCGGCGTGCGCTCGATGCTCACCTGGCGCGTCCGCAAGAGGGCAGCCTCTTCTTCGCTCGGCTCGACGACGCCCTGCGTGAACCAGGTCGTGGGCCCCCAGTCCGGGATCAATATGGCCTGGTGAATCGAAAGCGCATGGGTGGCCAGGACGCCGAGCCGCCGGCCCCCTACTTCATAGCCGTGGCAATAGGGGCAGTGCAGCACGCTGATGCCCCACCGTGCCTGGAGACCCGGCAAGGCCGGCAACCTGTCACGAATGCCGGTCGCAAGAATCAGTCGCCTGGCCCTGGAACGGGAACCATCCGCCAATTCGACATGGAAGTCCTCTGCCCTGCCGCACGCCTCCAGCGCCTCCCCATTGACCAAAGTCACCGTGGGATATTTGAGCAATTGCGCGGCGGCCGTGGCAACGATCTGGGCAGGCGGCACGCCATCCTGGCCGAAGAAACCGTGCGCGTGGGCCGCGTAGCGGTTGCGCGGCCGGCCAGCGTCGATCAGCAGGACGCGGCGCCGCGCACGCGCGAGCTGCATGGCGGCCGACAAGCCTGCGAAGCTGCCGCCGACGATGGCGACGTCGTAAGGTTCTTGCATGGATGCTCTCCTGGTTGCGTTGTGGGTTCACGCTGTGAGGCATGACATTTATCATGAAACTTTAATAGTTACATAATAGGCCGATGTTATCATTCACGCAACTTTTAATGTTTCAAGAGTGGGCGGCATAGATATGAGAACGAACAGCCGTTTGTCGCGTGTGCTGCATGCCTTGCTGCACATGGAGCATGCCGAAGCCCCCCTGACCTCGGAGGCCATGGCGCGAATGCTTTGCACGAATCCCGTTGTCGTGCGCAGGCTGCTCGCCGGCTTGCGCGACTGTGGCTACGTCCAGTCGGAAAAGGGGCACGGCGGCGGCTGGGTGCTGAGCGTGGCGCTCGACGACATCACCCTGCTCGACGTGTATCGGGGCGCGGGCGAGCCCACGCTCTTCTCCGATCTGGTCACAGAAGACGATCCGCAGTGTCTGGTCGAGCAAGCTGTGAACGCGCACCTTTCGGCAACGGTGCGGGAAGCCGAGCAGGCGCTTCTGGAAAAATTCGGCAAAGTCACGCTGGGCGACCTTTCACGCGACATCAAGGCCAAGGGTGCGCAGATGCGCCGGCCGCCGCGATAACGGCTTTTGACATGACCAGTTTCCATGGCCCCGCATATCTTGCCGACTCCGCATCCGCGTCCGTTGCTCTCAATGCGAGGCCTGCTTGCCCAGAGGCGACAAGCGAGGCCTGGCTTGCGCGGTTCCCTTGGCGCTCGCGCACATTACGCCGGCAGTGACCAGCACGACCGCTGCGATCGTCAGCATGGAGGGACGCTCGCCCAGGGCGAAGAAGGCAAGCATCGTCGCCATCGCCGGCGTCAACGCGCTCAACACCGCCGCGCGCGCGGCGCCCAGGCGGCGCACCGACTCACCGTAGGCATACAGCCCCACCACCGCCGACAGGCTCTGGGCAATGGCCTGGTATCCGACATCGCGCCATTGCGCCGCCGAAAAGTGCGGATGTCCCGCCGCCGCATAGACGATCAGTACCAGCACCAGCGACCAGCCGTTGACCACGCCCGCCCCGTGCAGCGCGCCGATGCCGTGCCTGCGCATGGCGAGGGTATAGATCGCCCACATCAGCGCGGCCAGCAGGAACAGCACGTGCCCGCGCCATTCACCCGGCATGCCCGACGCGTCGAACAGCCCGAAGACGGACAGGCCCGACAGTAGCAGCGCGAAACCGAGGTACTGCGATACGCGCAGGCGCTCGTGCGTCGTGAGCACGGTAAGGATGGCCACGAAGAACGGCATCGAACCGATCATCACCGAAGCGATGTGCGAGGCCGGCGCATATTTCATGCCCGTGGCGCTGACGAACAGGAACGGCGCGCCGGCACCAACGACCAGCAGCGCAGTGGTGCGCCAGCCGGCTGCGACCAGCGGCATGCCGCGGCGCAGGCACAGCGGCACCAGCACCGCCGATGCGCAGAGGTAGCGTACGAGCATGATGTCGATCGGCCGCAGCGTCGTCTTGACGCCGATCCGGGTGGACACGACCCATACGCCCCAGATCAGCACGACCAGTAGTCCCCACGCGATGCCGATTGCAGTCTCGCGCGAATCGGCGCGGCCGGTGTCGCCGGCAGGCGCGTAACGCCCTACCCCGCTCATGGGGTCGCCCCGGCCAGTTCACAGTGCGCTTCCAGGCGATAGCCGTCGGGGTCGGCCACGAAGGCCGCGTAGTAGCCCGGACCATAAGCCTGACGCAGACCGGGCTCGCCGTTGCCGCGGCCACCGTTCTCCAGCGCAGCCCGGTAAAACGCATCGACCTGGGCCGGCGTGGATGCGACAAACGATACGTGCAGGCCGGAATCCGCATCCGCGGCGACGGGGCGGGCGGTCTCGAGCAGCCACAGCGTCGGTTCGTCGGCGCCATAGGAGGCCGACGCGTCGTTGGCGCTCAGGCGCCGGTAGCCGAGCGCGCCCAGCGCGCTGTCGTAAAAACGGGTGCTGCGGGGCAATTCGGCAATGCCCAATGAAAGATGGTCGATCATCCGATGTCTCCTGTTTTTGCTTGGGGCTTCTGGCGGCTATATATAACCACCATGATGGTTATATTAGAAATGCGCCATACCCTTGTCAACCGCCTTGCTGGTTAGATACGATCCGTACATGAAAAAAACGGATGCGCATACCGATAGCTTCCTGATTCCGGCGCAGTCCGAAGCGCTGAGCATCGATTTCGCCAATACGCGGTACTGGCGGGAAACCGACGCGCCGACCGAAACGTTCGGTTCGCTGGACGATGTGCTGGCCTGGTGCCGGAATACGGCCGGGGTTCCCGCCGCGATGATTGATTCATTCCGCGCCCAGGGCCTGCGCGACGAAGCAGCGGCCTTTGCGGACGCGGTCGCCCTGCGCGAGCTGCTCTACCGCCTGTACCTGGCCCAGGCGCAGGGCGCCGAACCGCGCGCCGACGACCTCGCGGCGCTGCGCCCTTACCTGGACCGGGCCGCGCCGCGCCAGGCGCTAGCGCGTGCGGATGGGCGCTACGGATGGGTCGTCGACGGGCGATACTGCAGCCTGGCCGGCCTGCTCAGCCCGGTGCTCTGGTCCGCCGCCGAGCTGCTGGGCGGCCCTCGCCTGGACAAGCTCAAGCGTTGCGCAAACGATCGATGCCAGTGGCTGTTCCTGGACGACAGCAAAAACGGCAGCCGGCGCTGGTGCTCGATGTCGGCTTGCGGCAACCGCGCGAAGGCGCATCGGCACTACCACGGCAAATCGGCCTGAGCGCGGGATCAGAAGGGCGGCAGCCGCCGCTTGACGGGCTGGGATTTCACGATTGCCGTGCTGGTTTCGGCGATGTCGGTGATCCGCTCCAGGATGTGGTCCAGGTGTTCGATCGAGCGCAGGTAAAGGCGGCCGATGAAGCAGTCTTCGCCCGTCACCTTGTCGCATTCGCCGAACTCGGGAATGTTCTCGATCAGTTTCTGCACGGCCTGCAGTTTGCCGGGCATGGGACGGATGCGCACCAGCGCCTGCATGGAGTAGCCCAACGCGCGCGGTTCGACCTCCATGCCGAAGCCATGGATGACGCCCCGGTCCTGCAGGCGCCGCAAGCGTTCCGAAGCGGCCGGGGACGAGAGCCCGATGCGCTCGGCCAGCGTCTTGATGGCCATGCGGCCGTCCTGCTGCAGCAACGCCAGGATATGGCGGTCGGTATCGTCCAGGCTCATAGGAATATTTAGGATAAAGCCTAATTAATATAAATAAATATAGTTCTTTCCCTTAAATTTCGCATTCGATTTTCCCATCGCATCTTCTACATTGGGTTCCCCAAGGATCGAGGAAGCAAGCGGTGAGCGAGAAGACGCGTGGAATGATGGAGATGGTCGCGGCGATGATGGTGTCCGGCACCATCGGCTGGTTCGTCGTGGTTTCGGGCCGCCCGGTGGCCCAGGTCGTTTTCTGGCGCTGCGCCTTCGGCGTGCTGGTGCTGCTGCCGGTCTGCGCCGCCAAGGGGTATCTGCAACCCGGCCGCCTCGGCTGGCGCCAGGCCATGCTGGCCGCGCGCGGCGGGGTGGCGATCGTAGCCAACTGGCTGCTGCTGTTCGAGGCCTACTCGCAGGCCACGATCTCGATCGCCACGACGGTCTACAACACCCAGCCCTTCATGCTGGTGGGCCTGGGCGCCCTGTTTCTGGGCGAGCGCCTGACCCTGGCCAAGCTGGGGTGGCTGGCCCTGGCCTTCGGCGGCATGCTGTTGATCGTGCAATCTCGCCCGGACGCGGCGGCCGCGCAAGGCAGCTACCTGCTCGGGATACTGCTGGCCCTGGGCGCGGCTTTCTTTTATGCGCTGGCCGCCCTGCTGGCCAAGAAACTCAAGGGCACGCCGCCGCACCTGATCGCGCTGATCCAGGTCTGCGTCGGGATAGTCGCGCTTTCGCCGCTCGCGCTGCGCGGCGGCTGGCCCGGCGGCGGCGCCACCTGGAGCATTCTGGCGACGATCGGGATGGTACACACCGGACTGATGTACATCCTGCTCTACGGCGCCATCCAGCGGCTGCCGACGCACCTGACGGGCGCCTTGTCCTTCGTCTATCCGATCGTGGCCATTGCGGTGGACGACGTGGCGTTCGGCCATCGCCTGCATCCGCTGCAGGCGATGGGCGCCGTGCTGATCCTGCTCGCGGCGGCAGGCATGACGCTGGGCTGGACCTGGCGCAGGACTGCGCGCCGCGCAGCCGCGTAGGGACCGGGCGCGCGCGAATCAGCCGACGACGACGATGATGGAGACGTGGCGGTTTTGCGCCCGGCCTGCCTCGGTGCGGTTGTCCGCGATGGGGTGGCGCTTGCCCATGCCGATGGATTCGAGACCGGCGCGCGGAAAACCGCCGTCGGCCAGGGCGGCCACGACGGCATCGGCGCGCCGCTTGGACAGGGCCTCGTTGTATTGGTCGCTGCCGACGGAGTCGGTATAGCCCACGACCTTCAGGCGCGTGATGTGTACGGCCTGCAGCGACTTGCCGATCTCGGCGATCTTGCGCGCCCCGGCATCCGACAGCGTGGCGTCGTTGATGGAAAAGAGCACCGTGGTCGACTGGTCCAGCGTCCAGCCCTGGGCCATCTGCACAAAACCTTGCGCCTTGAGCACCGCGATCTGCTCCGGAGTCAGGCCCGGCTTCAGGGACGCGCATCCGGCCAGGCTCGCCGAGACGGCCAGCGCGCCGGCAAGCAGCATGCGGCGGGTGCGATCGATGCTTTGAGTGGTGTCAGGCATTTTTCTTCGAGTCGGCATGTATGAGGATGGATTCAGAATACGCCTGCTGACCGCAAGCGGGTACCGCCGCGTTTCGATGGTCAGCCTTGTCCGAGTACATGGCGGCATCGGCGTGACGGAGCAGCGCCGCCATATCGCTTGCATCGTGCGGGTACAAGGCCGCGCCCACACTGATCGAGGTGGTCAGCGTCACCCCTTGCTCGAGCGCCATGGGCTGGGTCATCGTCGCGCGGATCGACTCGGCCACGCGCTGGGCGCTTTCCCTGTCCGTGACGGGATCGAGCAGTATCGCGAACTCGTCGCCGCCGAGGCGGGCGACCATGTCGCTGGCGCGCAGGTGTCCGCTTATCCTGCGGGCAACCTGCACCAGCACGGCATCGCCCGCGGCGTGGCCGAACTGGTCGTTGATCGACTTGAAATCATTGCTGTCGACGAACAGCACCGCAAAAGAATGCCGGTCCGCGTGCGCGCGCTGCATGGTCTGCCTGAGCCGGTTCTCGAATGCCATGCGGTTGGGCAGCCCCGTCAGGCTGTCGTGCGCCGCCTGGTGCGCCAGCGCGCGGTTCTCACCCTGCACGCCGGCCTCCCAGAGTTCCAGTTCGCCGAGCAAGCTGTTGAAGTCGTTGGCAAGCTCGTTCAGTTCGACGATGTCGGCCTGCGGCACGCGTTCGCCGAACGCGCGCACCGTGCGCACGCGCCTTGTCACCTCCGTCAGCATGCGCAGCGGGTGCATGATCAGGCGGAACGTGCGCCGCGTCACGTACGCCGTCATGGCCAGGCTGGCGCCGATGCACACGAGGATCCAGAGGCAGCCGGTGACCAGAAAGCCCCACATGCTGTCGGGCGTGCCCCTGGCCCGGATCTCGCCCACGCGCCTGCCGCTGCTCAGGACCGGCACGCTGACGGTCTCGTTCAGCAGTCCGCTGCTCGAGAGCCATTGCAGCGCATCCGACGCGGTGTCGCGCTTTTTTTTATGCCATTCGGCGAGAACCTGCCCTTGCGCATCGGTGACGACGACGCTTTCGACATCTTCGGTCGAGGCGATCCGGTCGATTTCCGACCGGGTGGCCTGGCCATCGTGGAACACCACGGCCGCCTCGGCCGAAAAGGCCATCGAACGCGCGACGAGATCGAGATTGCGGGTGACCGTGCCGCGCAATTGCAGCAGCCCGGCTACCATCAACGCCGTACCCACGCAGCACACGGCCACCAGCATCGAGGCCACATGCGCGCGCAGCAGCGCATGCGATAGCGGCCTGGGCTGCGCGCCGCCGGAGGTCGAGCGCGGCATCATTGACCCTGCTGCTTGTGCACGAGTAGCAGCACTTTGGGGTTGATGTGCAGGCCGCTGCGGGCAATCGCATCGAGATTGACCGAGAACGTGGTCTGAGCGCCCGAACTCGATATGCAGAACAGGCTGCCCATCACGCACCCATCGCCGGAACCGGTGATGCTCAGCACCGGCCGGCCGGTCAGGCGCTGGAACAGGTTTGCGCGGCCCGCCGCGCTGGCCTGTTCGATGTAGACGACATCGCAGCTGGATTCCAGACGCTCGTCCTCGGGTGCGAAGTATTGCACGCTGGCCAATTGCGCCAAGAGCGCAATGTCGCGCACGAGCAAGTCGGCGTACTGGGCGGGCGTGACGATGCATAGCCGCGCCCTGCGCGGCGGGCCAGGCCATTGCGTGAAACTGATGATTCCGCCGACGATGCGAGCGATGTCCTGCACGCGCTGCGAGCCGCTGCCGTCGGGGGACGCCGGTGCCTGGGCGCCGGCATTGGCGCATGACGATGCGAGCAGCAGCGCCACGACCGCCCG
>DAIDKG010000046.1 GCA_027450125.1 Bordetella sp.
CTGGGGCGAGGGAGGTCCTTCGGTCGACGACGTGGCCCGGACTGCGGGCACCATAGGCTACGAGCTCATGTGCGCGCTCGCCCCGCGGGTGCGGGTGCAGGCACTGAACTGAACTCAACCATCGCGAGGACCGATCCATGAAAGACAAATGCGTGTTGATCACGGGCGCCACCAAGGGCATAGGCTGGGCGCTGTCGCAGCGGCTGGCCGACCAGGGCTGCCATGTGGTGGGCGTGGCCCGCAACACCGAGGACGTGGATTTTCCCGGTTACCTCCATGCTTGCGACCTTTCAGACGCAGGCCGCACCGAGGAAGTGCTGCGCGAGATCCGCGACAAGTATCCTGTCGATGCCGTGGTCAACAATGTGGGCGTGGTGGCGCCGCAGGCGCTGGGTTCGATCGACCTTGCCACGCTCTACCGCGTGTTCGACCTGAACGTGCGTGCGGCCGTGCAGGTGACGCAGATCTTCATCGAATCGATGAAGGCCCGGCGCACCGGACGCATCGTCAACATCGTCAGCCGCGCCATCCACGGCGGCCTGGATCGCACGGCGTATTCCGCCGCCAAGAGCGCGCTGGTGGGCTGCACCAAGACCTGGGCGCTGGAACTGGCGGAATACGGCGTCACCGTCAACGCCATCGCGCCGGGCCCGATCGAGACCGAGCTGTTCCGCCAGAATCACCCGCCTGGCAGTGAAGCCGAGAAGGCGTCGCTGGCATCCATTCCAATGCGGCGCTTCGGCACGCCGGCCGATGTGGCCGCGGCCGCGGCCTTCCTGCTGTCGGACGAGGCCGGCTACATCACCGGCCAGGTTCTGGGCGTGGACGGCGGCGGGTCGTTGGGCGGGCGCCAATGATCCCCGCGATACGCGACAGGTGTCGGCCGACGGTCCACTGGGATAGGCGCATCGCTCGCCCAGGGACGGTCCGGCGGTCCGTTCCGGCACCGTCACGGCATGGCTAAGTCCCGTACTGTCTTCGTCTGCAGCGAATGCGGCGGCACCAGCCCCAAATGGCAGGGCAAGTGCCCGCATTGCAATGCCTGGAATACGCTCGACGAAACCGTCGAAGCCGCTGCACCGGCCGGCGGCGCGCACCGGTACGCGCCGCTGGCCGCTTCGGCGCCGGTGCGCAGCCTGGCCGATATCGAGGCGCGCGAAACTCCGCGCCAGCCCACCGGGCTGGACGAGTTCGACCGTGTCCTGGGCGGCGGCCTGGTGCCGGGCGCAGTGGTGCTCATCGGCGGAGACCCGGGCATCGGCAAGTCCACGCTGCTGCTGCAGGCGCTGGCTTCGCTGTCCGAAGCGGTTGCCGTGCTTTACGTCACGGGCGAAGAGTCGGCCGAGCAGGTTGCCTTGCGCGCTCGCCGCCTGGGGCTGGCCACGACGGACAAGGTCGATCTGCTGGCCGAGATCAGGCTGGACGCCATCCAGGCCGCCGTGGCCGAGCGCAAGCCGGCCGTGGCGGTGATCGACTCCATCCAGACGCTCTACAGCAGCGAACTCACCGCGGCCCCGGGCTCGGTGTCGCAAGTGCGCGAATGCGCAGCCCAGCTCACGCGGCTGGCCAAGCAGACCGGCATCGCCATCGTCATGATCGGCCACGTCACCAAGGACGGTGCCCTGGCCGGCCCGCGCGTGCTCGAGCACATCGTCGACACCGTGCTCTATTTCGAGGGTGACACCCATTCGTCATTCCGCCTGGTGCGCGCTTTCAAGAACCGCTTTGGCGCGGTCAACGAGCTGGGTGTTTTCGCCATGACCGACCGCGGCCTGCGTGGCGTGGCCAATCCGTCGGCCCTGTTCCTGTCGCAGCATCCGCAGCAGGTGGCCGGTTCGTGCGTCATGGCGACGCAGGAGGGCACCCGGCCGCTGCTGGTCGAGGTGCAGGCCCTGGTCGATGCCTCGCACGCGCCCAACCCACGCCGCCTCACCGTGGGCCTGGAGGGCAACCGCCTGGCCATGTTGCTGGCGGTGCTGCACCGCCATGCCGGCGTCAGCACCTACGACCAGGACGTTTTCGTCAACGCCGTGGGCGGGGTGCGCATCACCGAGCCGGCAGCCGATCTGCCGGTGCTGCTCGCCATCATGTCGTCGCTGCGCGACAAGCCTCTGCCGCGCGGCCTGGTGGCTTTCGGTGAAATCGGCCTTGCCGGCGAGATCCGCCCGGCGCCGCGCGGCCAGGAGCGCCTGCGCGAAGCCGCCAAGCTGGGGTTTTCAACGGCTTTGATTCCCAAGGCCAATGCGCCCAGGCAAGCGATCGAAGGGCTGGAAATCTGGGCGGTCGATCGCCTGGATGCCGCCCTGGAAAA
>DAIDKG010000047.1 GCA_027450125.1 Bordetella sp.
CCCAACCAGATGCGCTGGAATCCGCTGCCCGTGCCCGAGGCGCCCACCGATTTCATCGAAGGCATGCGCACCTGGGGCGGCAACGGCGGCCCCGACGAGCAAGGCGGCGTGGGTATCAGCCTGTACGCGGCCAACCGCTCCATGCAGAACCGCTTTTTCTACGACGCCGACGGCGAACTGCTCATCGTTCCCCAACAAGGCAGGCTGCGCCTGGCAACCGAACTGGGCCGCCTGGACATCGAGCCGCAGGAAATCGCCGTGATTCCGCGCGGCATACGCTTTCGCGTCGAGCTGCCCGAAGGCCAGGCCCGCGGCTACGTGCTGGAAAATTTCGGCGCTCCGCTGCGCCTGCCGGAGCTGGGCCCCATCGGCTCGAACTGCCTGGCCAACGCGCGCGACTTCCTCACCCCGCAGGCGTGGTACGAGGACGTCGAGGGCGACTTCGAACTGATCGCCAAATTCACCGGCGGATTCTGGCGCGCGGCGATCGGCCACTCCCCGCTGGACGTGGTGGCCTGGCACGGCACGCACGCGCCCTACAAATACGACCTGCGCCGCTTCAATGTGATCGGATCGATCAGCTACGACCACCCGGATCCTTCGATCTTCACGGTGCTCACCTCGCCGTCGGACACGCCCGGCACGGCCAATATGGACTTTGCCATCTTCCCGCCGCGCATCCTGGCGATGGAACACACCTTCCGCCCGCCGTGGTTCCACCGCAACGTGGCCAGCGAGTTCATGGGCCTGATCACCGGCGTGTACGACGCCAAGGCCGAAGGCTTCGTGCCCGGCGGCGCGAGCCTGCACAACTGCATGAGCGGCCACGGTCCCGATGCCGACACCTTCGAGAAGGCCTCGCGCGCCGATACCGGCCAATCGCACTACATCCGCGACACCATGGCCTTCATGTTCGAGACGCGCCGCGTGATCCGCCCGACCGCGCAGGCGCTGAATTCGCCGCAATTGCAGGCCGATTACTATGAATGCTGGCAAGGCCTGGCCCGGCATTTCGATCCGTCCAAGGCTTGAGCGCACCGCAGAATAGAGACACCCCCATGACCCTGATCAATGAAACCCACGACCCCGCGCTGCAAAGCTGGGTCGCCAGTGCCAACCAGGCCGGCACCGACTTTCCCATCCAGAACCTGCCCTACGCCGTGTTCCGCCGCGCGGGCACGGACCAGCCCTGGCGCCCCGGCGTGGCCATCGGCGCGCACATCGTGGACCTGGCCGCGCTGGCCGCCCTCGCGCCTTTCGATGGCCTGGCCGCCCAGGCGCTGGCCGCCTGCACGGGCGACGCGCTCAACCCGCTGATGGCCCTGGGCCAGGCCCACTGGCGCGCATTGCGCCTGGCGCTGTCGCGCGCGCTGCGCGCGGGTTCGCCGCTGCAGGGCAGGATCGAGCCCCTGCTGGTGGCGCAGGCCGACGCGCAATACGCCATGCCGGCGCGCGTGGGCGACTACACCGACTTCTACATCTCGGTGCATCATGCCACCACGATAGGCAAGCAGTTCCGCCCCGACAACCCACTGCTGCCCAACTACAAGTGGGTGCCCATCGGCTATCACGGCCGGGCCTCCAGCCTGGGCGTGAACCAGCCCTTTGCGCGCCCCGTGGGCCAGCAGCGGCCGGCCGACGAAGGCGGCACGCCGCAATTCGGCCCCTGCAAGCGCCTGGACTACGAGCTGGAGCTGGGCATCTACGTGGGCACCGGCAACGCGCAAGGCGAGCGCATCGGCATCGAGCAGGCCGAGGAGCATGTCTTCGGCCTGAGTCTTTTCAACGACTGGTCCGCTCGCGACATACAGGCCTGGGAATACCAGCCCCTGGGCCCGTTCCTGTCCAAGAGCTTCGCCTCCACGCTCTCGCCCTGGATCGTCACCCTGGAAGCGCTGGCGCCCTTCCGCGAAAAATTCGCGCATCCGGCGTCCGACCCGCAGCCCCTGCCCTACCTGAGCTCGGCCGCCAACAGCGCGCAAGGCGCCTTCAACGTGCAGATGCAGGTGCTGCTCACCACCGAGCAATCGCGCGCTGCCCGGGCCGCGCCAGCCAGGCTGTCGTCGAGCAACTTTCGCGACGCCTACTGGACGGTGGCGCAACTGGTGGCGCACCACACCGTCAACGGCTGCAATCTGCAGCCCGGCGACCTCATGGGCTCGGGCACGCTGTCGGGCCCCTCGCCCTCGGAAGCGGCCTCCCTGCTGGAGCTCACCGAGGGCGGCAAGAAGCCCCTGGAGCTGCCGTGGGGCGAGCAACGCACCTTTCTGCAGGACGGCGATCAGGTCATCTTTCGCGCCGAGTGCGCCAGGTCCGGCTATGCCCGCATCGGCTTTGGCGAATGCGTGGGCACGGTGGCGCCCGCCCGCTAGGGCCTGTTGACGCGTACGCAGCGCCCGACCGACACCCTGCCCAGCGCAGGGTGTTTTTTCGCGCCGGCATGAAACGGCCGGCCGGCCCGCGCGCATTTAACGCACGAGTCAGTTTCCTGCGCCACCACTGTATGCAAATTGCGCAAAGACTGGCTGCCACCTGACAGCCTCCTGCGGCCTATGGGAAAACGCGGATTGCCCGGCCTCACATGGGCGAGTGAAATCACGCCTACAATTTCGCCTGCCGCCGCATGCGGCCGGCAAATTGTCATCAAAGCGCTTTCGTACCGAAAATCAATATTCAGGAACATCATGAAAAAAATCGTACTCGGCATCATGCTTGCACTGGCCGCCGCCGGCGCCCACGCGAAGGACTGGTCGACGATCCGTTTCGGCGTCGACGCAAGCTACCCTCCGTTCGAGTCGAAAAATGCCAGCGGCAAACTGGTTGGCTTCGACATCGACCTGGGCAATGAAATCTGCCGCCGCCTGCACGCCAAGTGCGTATGGATCGAGAACGACTTCGACGGCATGATCCCGGCACTCAAGGCGCGCAAGTTCGACGGCGTGCTGTCCTCGATGTCCATGACGCCCAAGCGCGAAGAGCAGATCGCCTTCTCGTCCAAGCTGTTCAACACCCCGACGCGCCTGGTCGACAGGAAGGGCGAGAACCTCAAGCCGACCGCCGAATCGCTCAAGGGCAAGTCGGTCGGCGTCGAGCAGGGCACGATCCAGGAAACCTACGCCAAGACCTACTGGGCGCCCAAGGGCGTGAACGTGGTGTCCTACGAAAACCAGGACCTGGTGTACACGGACCTGATCTCCGGCCGCCTGGACGCGGCGCTGCAGGACGCGGTGCAGGCCGATATCGGCTTCCTGAACACGCCGCGCGGCAAGGGCTTCGAGTTCGCCGGCGGCAATATCAACGACCCCAAGACGCTGGGTAACGGTGCGGGCATCGGCCTGCGCAAGCAGGACACCGACCTGAAGGCCAAGCTCGACGGCGCCATCGCCGCGATGATCAAGGACGGCACGTACAAGAAGATCGAGAAGAAGTACTTCACGTTCGACGTCTACGGCGGTTAAGCGCTGCACGAGGCGCCGCGCGGCAACGCGCGGCGCCTCGTTACGTTTCAGGAATTCGCGCATGTTTTTTCAAGGCTACGGCCCGCTCCTCTGGGCCGGCACGCTGATGACGGCCAAGCTCGCCGTGTTGTCCCTGGCTGCGGCGGTCGCGCTCGGCCTGGCCGGAGCCACGGCCAAGCTGTCGAGCAACAGGCTGGTGGCGGCAATCGGCACGTTCTATACGACCCTGATCCGCGCAGTACCCGATCTGGTGCTGATGCTGCTGCTGTTCTACGGCATGCAGATCCTGCTGAACGACCTGACCGACGCGCTGGGATGGGACCAGATCGACATCGATCCGTTCTGGGCGGGGGTCATCACGCTCGGATTCATCTACGGCGCGTACTTCGCCGAGACCTTCCGCGGCGCGTTCCTGGCGGTGCCGCGCGGCCAGATCGAGGCAGGCCAGGCCTTCGGCATGAGCCGCGCCCGCGTGTTTCGCCGGATCCTGTTCCCGCAGATGATGCGCTTCGCGCTGCCGGGCATAGGCAACAACTGGCAGGTGCTCGTCAAGGCAACCGCGCTCGTGTCCATCGTCGGCCTTTCCGATCTGGTCAAGGCAGCACAGGACGCCGGCAAGAGCACGCTCAACTTCTTTTTCTTCATGCTCGTCGCGGGCGCGATCTATCTCGCGATCACGACCATCTCCAATCTCGTGCTCATCTATCTAGAAAAGCGCTATTCGGTAGGCGTCAGGCTCGCATCGTGATCCAGTTGATCGGCCAGTACTGGCAAAACTATCTTTATACCGACGGATACCGGCTGAGCGGCCTGGTCATCACCCTGTGGCTGCTGGTCGTATCGGTCGGGCTCGGTTTTCTTTTCGCGGTGCCGCTGGCGATCGCGCGCGCCTCCAGGAACCGCTTCATCTCCGGCCCGGTGTGGCTCTACACCTACGTGTTCCGCGGCACGCCGCTCTACGTGCAGCTGCTGCTCTGCTACACGGGAATCTACAGCCTGCACTACGTGCACGATCACGCCTGGCTTAACACCTTCTTTCGCGACGCGATGAACTGCACGCTACTCGCGTTCACGCTCAACGAGTGCGCGTACGCGACCGAGATCTTCGCCGGCGCGATCAAGACCATGCCCGCGGGCGAGATCGAGGCGGGGCTCGCCTACGGCATGTCGCGGTTCACGCTCTACCGGCGCGTGATACTGCCGTCGGCGCTGCGGCGCGCGCTGCCCAGCTACAGCAACGAGGTGATCCTGATGCTGCACGCCACGACGCTCGCGTTCACCGCCACCGTGCCCGACATCCTGAAGGTCACGCGCGACGTGAACGCCGCGACCTACATGTCGTTCCAGGCATATGGGATCGCCGCGCTGCTCTACGCGGTGATCGTGTTCGCGCTGATCTGGGCGTTCCGGCGCCTGGAAACGCGCTGGCTTGCGTTCCTCAAGCCGCAGGGCCATTGATTCATCGGCATAGCCGGACGGCAAGCCAGACCGTCGGACAACGGAACAATATATGTACAAGCTCATTGTGGACGACCTGCACAAGAAATACGGCGACAACGAGGTGCTCAAGGGCGTCTCGCTGCACGCGAAGGCAGGCGACGTCATAAGCATCATCGGCTCGAGCGGTTCGGGCAAGAGCACCTTCCTGCGCTGCATCAACTTTCTCGAACAGCCTTGCTCGGGCACCGTCACGCTCGGCGGCGAGTCGATACGCATCGAGCGCGACCGGAAAGGCGCGCCGCGCATCGGCGACCCCAAGCAGCTGCAGCGCCTGCGCGTAAAGCTCGCGATGGTTTTCCAGCACTTCAACCTGTGGGCGCACATGACGGCGCTCGAGAACGTGATCGAGGCGCCG
>DAIDKG010000048.1 GCA_027450125.1 Bordetella sp.
GCGCTCGAGCAGCGCGCCGATCGGGATGATGAAGATCACCAGCAGGAACAGGACCAGCGGCGCCACGAGGAAAAAGGCGCGAAGCTTGCGCCGCCGGTCGGCCTTGCGCATGGCCGACCGGATGGCGCGGGTATCGGATTCGGAGAGGGTGGCCGTCATGCAGGTGCTCGCTCGCGAGAGAACCCGCCGCCCCTCGGGGCGGCGGGGCCGGAATTGGTATCCGGCGGGTTACTGCGTGGACCAGGCGGTGAAGCGCTGTTCGAGCTCTTCGCCGTGATCAGCCCAGAAATCGTAGCTGGACAGCAGGGCGTTCTTGCCGTTCTCGGGCGAGTTCGGCAGGTCGGCCAGGGTCTTGGCGTCGAGATTCTTGATGGCAGCCTTGTTGGTCGGACCGTAGGCGATCTGGTGGGAATAGGCAGCTTGCGGGCCGGGCGAGGTGGCGAACTTGATGAATTGCTCGGCTTGCGCCTTGTTGGGCGTTCCGGTCGGGATGACCCAGTAGTCCAGATCGTAGATGTTCTGGTTCCAGACGGTCTTGAGCGACAGATGGTTTTCCTGGTTGGCGGCGCTGATGCGTCCGTTGTAGGCGGTGGACATGACCACGTCGCCGGCGGCCAGCATTTGCGGCGGCTGCGCGCCCGCTTCCCACCACTGGATGTAGGGCTTGAGTTCGGTCAGCTTCTTGAAGGCGCGGTCCACGCCCGCGGGCGTGCTCAACACTTTATAGACGTCCTGGGGGGCCACGCCATCGGCCATCAGTGCGAATTCCAGGTTGTAGCGCGCGCCCTTGCGCATGCCGCGTTTGCCGGGGAATTTCTTCACGTTCCAGAAGTCGGCCCAGCTCGTGGGAGCCGTCTTGAGGGTCTTGCCGTTGTACGCCAGCACGGTGGACCACACGAAGGCGCCGGCCCCGCATTCGCGCACGGCAGCGGGAATGAAATCGGATTTTTTGCCGATGTGATCCCAATTCAGTTTTTCGTACAGGCCTTCGTCGCAGCCGCGGCCCAGGTCGCCGGTCTCGACCTCGACGGCATCCCACACCACGTCGTGGGTTTCGACCATGGCTTTGACCTTGGCCTGCTCGCCGTTATAGGCGACGGCGATGATTTTCTTGCCCATCTCTTTTTCGAGCGGCTTGATGAAGGCAACTTCCTGCGCGTCGCCATTGGCGCCGCCGAAATTGACGACAGTGAGGTCGCGAGCCTGCGCATGTCCTGCTCCCACGGCGAGAAGGGCCGAGGCGATCGCGAGCGAGGAAAACTTTCTGCTGACTTTCATGGATTGTCTCCGTTATGGTTTGCTTGCTGGGTCAGTCGGTTGTTGCGAGCGGAAAAACAGCGTTGAAGGAACACCGCCGCGTCAGGGCTCGAAAGCCCGGACGTGTTCGGTGGGTACGGAAAGAAACAAGGGACTACCGGCGCTGGCACGGCTCAGGGAGGCTTTCTGGTCCAGCGGCAGCTTGACGAAAACGGTGGCCGAGTCCAGGACACGGCAGCGCAGCCTCACGTGGTCGCCGAAATACACCTGATCCTGGGCCTGCGCGGGCAGTGCGTTGCTGTCCTGCGGGCCTTCGGCGATGCCCATGCGTTCGGGGCGGATCGCCAGCACGCAGGCGGAGCCGGGCTGCAGCCGGCCGATGTTCAGGGCGTGGACGGCGGTGCCGTCGGAAAGGCGCACCACGCAGTTTTCGCCGTATAGCGTCTCGACCGTCCCGGCTATCTGGTTGCAGTCGCCCACGAAGCCCGCGACGAAGCGGTTGCACGGTTCCTCATACAGGGTGCGCACGGGCGAGATCTGCTGGATCACACCCTGGTCGAACACGGCAACGCGGTCGGACATGGTCAGCGCTTCGCTCTGGTCGTGCGTGACATAGACGAAGGTGATGCCCAGGGAACGGTGCAGCGCCTTGAGCTCGAGCTGCATGTGTTCGCGCAGCTGCTTGTCCAGCGCGCCCAGGGGTTCGTCCATGAGCACCAGCTTGGGACCGAATACCAGCGCGCGCGCCAGCGCGATGCGCTGTTGCTGCCCGCCGGACAACTGGCCCGGATAGCGTTTGGCAAATCCGCTCATCTGCACCATGGCAAGCGCTTCGGCCACGCGCCTGGCGCGCTCGTCGGCGGGGACGTTGCGCACTTTCAGCGGATAGTGCAGGTTCTTTTCCACCGTCATGTGCGGGAACAGGGCGTAGTTCTGGAAGACCATGCCAATGTTGCGCTTGTGGGGCGGCACGTCGTTCAGGCGCTGGCCGTCCAGGACGATGTCGCCCGCCGTGGGGAATTCGAAGCCGGCGAGCATCATCAGGCAGGTGGTCTTGCCCGATCCCGACGGTCCCAGCAGCGACAGGAATTCGCCGTGCTGGATATCGAGGTCCAGGTTGCGCACGACCAGGGTCTGGCCGTCGTAGGATTTCTGGACGCCGCGAAAGCGGACTAACGGCTCGGACGGGGCGATGGACACGTGGCGGGCTCTTATGGGCTGTTTTGCGTTGAGGGGGCGTCTTCAGCCCCGGATTGCTTCGGAAAGAATATGCAGTCCTTCATCCAGGACAGCGTCTTCGATCGTGAGCGGGAACAGGAAACGGATCACATTGCCGTAGACGCCGCAGGTCAGCAGGACCAGGCCGTTGCGCAGGGCCCGCTTTTGAATGCTGGCTGCCAGTTCGGCGTCGGGACGGCGATCTTGCGGGTGATGGAATTCGACCGCGATCATGGCGCCCAGGCCGCGCACCTGCGCGATGGCGGGCGTCGAGGCGGCCAGATCGTTCAGCGTGGCGCGCAGCTTGTCGCCTGTCTTGTTTGCGCGCTCGACCAGGTTTTCGGTATCGATGATATCCAGCACCGCCAGCGCCGCGGCCACGGCCAGCGGGTTGCCGGCATAGGTGCCGCCCAGAGCGCCGGGGACCGGGGCGTCCATGATTTCGGCGCGCCCGCAGACACCGGACAGGGGCAGTCCGCCCGCCAGGCTCTTGGCCACGGTCATCAGGTCGGGAACGACGCCCGAGTGCTCGATGGCGAACATCCTGCCGGTGCGTCCGAAGCCCGTCTGGATTTCGTCGGCGATCAGCAGAATGCCGTGCTGGTCGCACAGGCTGCGCAGCGCTTGCAGGAACTGCGGCGGGGCGACGTTGAACCCGCCTTCGCCTTGCACCGGTTCGACGATGATGGCAGCCACGCGGCGCGGATCGATGTCGGATTTGAACAGGGCCTGGATGGCGTCGAGCGCGTCCTGCACACTGACCCCATGCAGGGCATCGGGGAACGGCGCATGGTAGACCTCGCCGGGGAAGGGGCCGAATCCCAGCTTATAGGGAGCGACCTTGCCGGTAAGCGCCAACCCCATGAATGTACGGCCGTGAAATGCGCCCGAGAATGCAATGACGCCGGTGCGCCCGGTGGCCGCGCGCGCAATCTTCACCGCATTTTCGACGGCCTCGGCGCCGGTAGTGAAAAAGGCGGTCTTCTTCTCGTGGCTGCCAGGCGCGCGCGCGTTGATTTTTTCCGCCAGTTCGACGTAGCTGGAATAGGGCGAGACCTGGAACGCCGTATGCGTGAACTTGTTCAGTTGTTGCGAGACGGCGGCCACGACGCGCGGGTGGCAGTGCCCGGTATTGGTGACGGCGATGCCCGCGGCGAAATCGATGTAACGGCGGCCCTGGACGTCCCATAGCTCTGCGTTGAGCGCCCGGTCCATGTAAAAGTCGCACAGAATGCCGATGCCTTGGGGAATGGCTTCGGTTTTGCGGGCTTGCCAGGCTTGATTGTCCATGAGGTCTGTCCGTCTACTGGCGGCAGCGAGGGGCCGATTTGCGGCCATTATGTGGATTGTTTGGTCTACAATCCAGAGCCATTTTTAAAAAAATGATGGAGCCAATCATGGATTCAGGATCGTTCACGCTGGCGGACTGGTTACAGCAGTGGCTGGACGTGGGCGCGGACGAGCCGGCCTACCGGCAGTTGTACCGCCTGATACGCGACGCCATCCTGGACAACCGGCTGACTGCGGGCGCGCGGCTTCCGTCCTCTCGCGTCCTGGCCGGCGACCTGTCCATCGCGCGCAATACGGTGCTGCAGGTCTACGAGCAGCTCGAAATCGAAGGGTATGTCACCGCCGCCACCGGCCGCGGCACCTTCGTCGTCGACATCAGCCAGGACATGCCCGACGAGGCGGCATCCCGGGCCAGCGCGCCGCCTTCCCGGGGCCCGGCGCAGGGTCTCTCGCCGCGGGGCAGCAAGCTGATCGAAGGGGCCGGGTTCTCGAATCGGCAATGGGGGGCGTTCATGCCGGGAATCCCCGACGTGGCGGAGTTTCCGTACAAAGCATGGAACCGCATCCAGGGCAGGCACTGGCGCCGCGCGCCGACCGAATTGCTCATTTACGCGCCCGCAGGGGGCTACGAGCCGCTGCGCCACGAAGTCGCCAACTATCTGAACAGTGCGCGGTCGGTCAATGGCGCGGCGGGGCAGGTCGTCATGACGACGGGCATTCATCAGGCCGTGGATGTGGCCACCCGGTTGCTGTGCCAGCCGGGCGACCTGGTCTGGATCGAAGAGCCGTCTTACTGGGGGGTGCGCAATCTGTTGCTGTCATCTGGCCTGCGGGTGGTCTCGGTGCCGGTGGACGACGAAGGCATGTGCCTGGCATCGGCCGACTTGTCGCGTCCGCCCAGGTTGATCGTGGTGTCGCCGTCGCACCAGTACCCCCTGGGCATGGTCATGAGCCTCGCACGCCGGCGCATGCTGCTGGAATACGCCCGCCAGCACGGCTGCTGGATTCTCGAGGACGACTACGACAGCGAATTCCGCTATGGCAGCCGGCCGCTGCCGTCCCTGCAGGGGCTCGATGAAAGCGGCCTGGTCCTGTATGCGGGCAGCTTCAGCAAGACGCTGTTTCCGGGCCTGCGCGTGGGCTATCTGGTCGTGCCCGAGCATCTGTCCGGCGCCTTTGCCGTCGCGGTCGCGGAGCTATACCGGGAAGGTCAGCTGATCACGCAGTCGATCCTGGCCGAATTCATCCGCGAAGGCCATCTGTCCTCGCACGTGCGCCGCGTACGCAATCTGTATGCCGAGCGGCGCGTGGCCATGATCGCAGCCATCGAACGCCATTTCGGCGACAGCCTGGACATCTACGGCGGGCAAGCCGGACTGCATCTGGTTCTGGGCCTGCCGTCGCACGTGGACGACGTTCTCGTCACGAAGGAGGCCTTTGTGCGCGGTGTGATCGTGCGCTCCCTGAGCCGCTACTACATGCGGCGCGAATGCGTTCGCCAGGGGTTGCTGCTCGGCTACGCCTCTGTGCCGCTCGACCGCATCGACGCGGCGTTCGATGTGCTGGCCACCGTGATCCGCCGGCATGTGCGCGGCGAGATCACGTAGCAGCCATGGCGACAGTCAAGCCGCCAGGGCTTGCGTGTCGGCCGGCACCGGCATGCGGATCAGGTGGTCGAAGGCCGAGAGCGCGGCCTTGGAACCTTCGCCCATGGCAATGACGATCTGCTTGTACGGCACGGTGGTGCAGTCGCCCGCGGCGAACACGCCAGGCACCGAAGTCTGGCCACGGGCGTCGATTTCGATTTCGCCGAACCTGGACAGCGCCACCGTGCCCTTGAGCCATTCCGTGTTGGGCACCAGGCCGATCTGCACGAACACCGCCTCGAGCTCGACGTGGCGGCTTTCGCCGGACTTGCGGTCCGTGTAGGTCAGGCCGTTGACCTTGGCGCCGTCGCCGGTGATCTCGGTGGTCTGCGCCGACGTGTGCACCGTGACGTTGGGCAGACTGTATAGCTTGCGCTGCAGAACGGCATCGGCCCGCAGTTCCTCGCCAAATTCCAGCAGGGTGACGTGCTCGGTGATGCCGGCCAGATCGATGGCCGCCTCCACGCCGGAGTTGCCGCCGCCGATGACCGAGACGCGCTTGCCCTTGAACAGGGGGCCGTCGCAATGCGGGCAATAGGCCACGCCGTGATTGCGGTATTCCTGCTCGCCCGGCACGTTGACGTTGCGCCAGCGCGCGCCGGTGGACAGGACGACCGAACGGCTTTTGAGCACGGCACCGTTTTCGAGCTTGACCTGGACGTAATCGACGCCCGGAATCAGTTCGACGGCGCGCTGGGTGTTCATGATGTCTACGCCGTATTCCTTGACGTGCTCTTCGAGCGCGGCGGCCAGGCGCGGACCTTCGGTTTCCTTGATCGAGATGAAATTCTCGATGGCCAGCGTGTCGAGCACCTGGCCGCCGAAGCGCTCGGCGACCACGCCGGTGCGCACGCCTTTGCGGGCTGCATAGATGGCCGAGGCCGCGCCGGCCGGGCCGCCGCCGACGATCAGCACGTCGAAGGGGTCGCGGGCATTGAGTTTGGCCGCGTCGCGTGCGCTGGCATTGGCGTCGAGCCGGGCGAGGAAGTCGGCCACGCCCATGCGGCCTTGGCCGAAAGTCTCGCCGTTCAGGTAGATCGTGGGAACAGCCATGATCTCGCGGCTTTCGACTTCGCTCTGAAAGAGGGCGCCGTCTATCGTGGTGTGGCGGATACGCGGGTTGATGAGCGACATCACGTTGAGCGACTGCACGACCTCCGGGCAGTTCTGGCACGACAGCGACATATAGGTCTCGAAGGTGTAGTCGCCTTCGAGGTTCTTGATCTGCTCGATCACGTCGGCATCGAGCTTGATCGGATGGCCGCCGGTCTGCAGCAGGGCAAGCACCAGCGAGGTGAATTCGTGGCCCAGGGGAATGGCCGCAAAGCGGATGCCGATGTGCTCGCCGGGGCGGTTGATGCTGAAGGAAGGCTTGCGCTCGTTGTCGCCGCGACGCTCGGTGTACGAGATCTTGTCCGACATGGCGGCGATTTCCTGCAGGAGCTCGATCAGTTCGCGCGATTTCTCGCTGTCATCGACCGACGCGACGATCTCGATGGGCTGCGAGATCATCTGCATATAGGTTTGCATCTGGGTCTTGATGGCGGCGTCCAGCATGATCGTATTTCCTGTGTTCCGGTAGTTCATGGGCTTGCGGCGCACACCCGGGGCTCGTGGCCCCGGGCTGCGGGGGTCTTGCGCATTGCTTGCCGCTGGCGCGGCTTTTTATTTAGATCTTGCCGACCAGGTCCAGCGAGGGAGCGAGGGTCTTCTCGCCTTCCTTCCACTTGGCGGGGCAGACTTCACCCGGATGCGAGGCCACGTATTGGGCGGCCTTGACCTTGCGCAGCAGTTCCTTGGCGTCGCGGCCGATGCCTTCGGCCGTGACTTCGACGCCCTGGATCACGCCGTTGGGGTCGATGATGAAGGTGCCGCGATCGGCCAGGCCCTGGCCGGCGCGCAGGACTTCGAAGTTCTGCGACAGTTCCCAGGTCGGGTCGCCGATCATCGTGTACTTGATCTTCTTGATGGCGTCCGACGTGTCGTGCCAGGCCTTGTGCGAGAAGTGGGTGTCGGTCGACACGGAATAGACCTCGACGCCCAGTTTCTGGAATTCGGCGTAGTTGTCGGCCAGGTCTTCCAGTTCGGTGGGGCACACGAAAGTGAAATCGGCGGGGTAGAACACCATCACGGCCCACTTGCCCTTCAGGGTGGCTTCGGTCACTTCGATGAACTTGCCGTCGCGCAGGGCTTGGGCCTTGAAGGGTTTGATTTGGGTATTGACAAGAGACATTGCAATTTCCTCTGTGCGTGGGTGAAAAGACGGTATGGATGCAATGTTAGGGAGTCTTGTCGTTTAGATCAAATTTATTAATTAAATCTAATCTATTGTTTTTAACTATATCAAGGAGGCAAGTCCGCGATATCGACAAGTCGACCCATGCATCGTTGGGGGTAGATCTGTTGTGCCGCGCCGGGAACGGGATCCGGGCGCTTGCGCACACCCGCTATTTTGGCAGCAAAGCGGCGATCGCGGGCCACAGGCCCGCAACGTCGTCGGCTCGCGCTTCGGCCTGCCAGGTATCGACCGCGCCGCCATCGCCCAGATAGCCGTAGGCGGCTGCAATGGCCGGCATGCCGGCAGCGTGGGCTGCCTGCACGTCGCGCAGGTCGTCCCCGATATAAAGGCAGCGATCGGCGCCGAAACCCGCCTCCCGGGCCGCGTGCAATAACGGCGCCGGATGGGGTTTGGCGTGGGGAGTGGTGTCGCCGCAGACCAGGGCAGCGCAATGACGCGTCAGGCCCAGATGCTCGACGATGGGGCGGGTCAGATGGGTGGCCTTGTTGGTGACGATGCCCCAGGCGTGGCCCTGCGTGCGGATGCGATCGAGCAGGTCGGCGATGCCGGGAAAGAGCCTGCTGTGCACGGTGGAATTGGCCGCGTAATGGTCGAGGAACTGCCGACGGACGGCTTCATAGTCGGGGTGCTCGGGCAGCAGGTCCAGGGCCACACGCAGCATGCCGCGCGCGCCTTGCGAGGCGACGGGCCGCAGCATGTCGACAGGCAGGGGGCCCATGCCGCGCAGGGCGCGCTGGGCATTGGCTGACGCGGCCAGGTCGGGAGCCGTGTCGGCCAGCGTGCCGTCGAAGTCGAATAAGACCAGCGCGCGCATGGGGGTCATTGCTCTTTGCGTGTGGCAACCAGGTAGTTCACCGAGGTGTTGGCGCTCAGCGTATAGACCTGGGTGAGAGGGTTGTATTCCATGCCTTTGAGCTCGACAGTGGAAAGGCCCGCCTGGCGTGTATAGGCCCCCAGTTCGCTGGGTTTGATGAAGCTGGCGTAGCTATGGGTGCCTCGTGGCAATAGCTTGAGCAGGTATTCGGCGCCGATGATGGCAAACAGGAAAGACTTGGGGTTGCGGTTGAGCGTGGAAAAAAATATCCAGCCGCCGGGTTTTGTCAGCTGGGCGCAGGCACGCACGATCGATGCCGGATCGGGTACATGCTCCAGCATTTCCATGCAGGTGACCACGTCGAAGGAGCCGGGCTGCTCGGCCGCCAGCTGTTCGACCGGCACATTGCGATAGTCCACCCTGACCCCGGATTCCAGTCCGTGCAGCTTGGCGATTTTCAGCGACTTTTCGGCCAGGTCGATGCCAGTGACCTCAGCGCCGGCTCGGGCCATGCTTTCGGCCAGGATACCGCCGCCGCAGCCCACGTCGAGCACACGCCGTCCGGCAAGGCTGCCTATGCGTTCGCGTATCCAGTCCAGGCGCAGGGGGTTGATGGCATGCAGGGGCTTGAACTCGCTTTCCGGGTCCCACCAGCGGGAGGCCAGAGCGCTGAATTTATCGAGTTCGGCTTGGTCGGCATTCACGCCGGTATCGGAGGAGGTGTCGGTGCTCATGGCATTGGAGAAAAAAAGAGCCTCGCATAGCGAGGCTCTTCATTGTAGCGGCTGGGGGGGGCCAGCCGCTGCATCGGCAGCAATTACTTGCGGGTACCGACGATTTCGATTTCCACGCGGCGGTTCTTGGCACGGCCAGCGGCGGTGGCATTGCTCGCGACGGGATTGGACTTGCCCTTGCCTTCCGTATAGATGCGGTTGGCGTCGATGCCCTTGCTGACCAGGTAGGTCTTGACGGCGTTGGCGCGGCGCTGGGACAGCTTCAGGTTGTAGGCAACCGAACCGATCGAGTCGGTGTAGCCGACGGCGATGATGGTTTCGAGGTTGATGGTCTGGACCTGGGTAGCGACCTGGTCCAGCAGCTTGCGGCCTTCGGGCTTCAGGACAGCCTTGTCGAAGTCGAAGAAGGCGTCGGCGTTGAAGACGACCTTCGAAGCGACCGGCGTGGGCTTGGCGGCCTGGGCAACTGGGGCGCCGCAAGCTTGCGAGGCGGTGGCGGGCGTCCAGAAGTTATCACGCCAGCACAGTCCGGTGTTGTTCTTGACGACTTCGCCGAAATTACCGTTCCAGTTGTTGATCACGGTTTGGGCGGAAGCAACGCCCGAAGCCGTCGTCAGGGCGGCAACGGCGAGCGCCAGGGCGAATTTGGAGGGTTTATTCATGTTTCTCCTCGTTGAGCTTGAAGCTGAGATAGGTGACTCGCAGCGTCCCCCGCCGCATATCAGGAAAACGGGGCCAGTATAGCAGTGCAAAGAACAGGTTCAAAGCGCGCCACTGGCTGCGTGCTGGAAACAATCTTAAGCCATTTACCGGGCTTTGGCGCCTCCCGCCTCGCGCATTGCCGCGGGATGTGATCTTTTCGGTGCTGTAAGGGATTTTCCTGTTGGTTTTTGACAACAAGCCTCGGAAAGGGGTTTGGATGATTCAGGAATTTGTCATTTTTCGGCGGCTCGAGCGCGTTCCCGGCGTCGGCGCAACCGCGGGCGGGGTGGAAATGGGTCAATGATAGAATTTTCTGTTTCCCGGCCGAAGGACCAGAGGTCCGGCTTGCCCCGGACTTATTCCAGGGCCGGGCCCGGCTTACTCTTTGACGACCTAATCGCTGATTCAATATGGATTCCTTTGCCAAGGAGACGCTTCCGGTATCGCTGGAAGAAGAGATGCGCCGCAGCTACCTCGATTACGCCATGAGCGTGATCGTGGGGCGGGCCCTGCCGGATGTGCGCGATGGCCTCAAGCCGGTGCACCGGCGCGTGCTGTTCGCCATGCACGAACTGAACAACGATTGGAACCGGGCCTACAAGAAGTCGGCCCGCATCGTCGGCGACGTCATCGGTAAATACCACCCGCACGGCGATCAGTCCGTCTACGACACTATCGTCCGCATGGCGCAGGATTTCTCCATGCGCTACATGCTGGTGGACGGCCAGGGCAACTTCGGCTCGATCGACGGTGATAACGCCGCGGCCATGCGCTACACCGAAATCCGCCTGGCCAAGATCGCCCACGAACTGCTGGCCGACATCGACCAGGAAACCGTCGATTTCGGCCCCAATTACGATGGCAGCGAGCAGGAGCCGCTGCTGCTGCCCTCGCGCCTGCCCAACCTGCTGGTCAACGGCAGTTCGGGC
>DAIDKG010000049.1 GCA_027450125.1 Bordetella sp.
TGCTGCTCGCCGCGCAGCAGGGCCGCTGCGCACCACGCTCGAGCTTGCCGAGTGCGTCGCCGGCGCCGTCCGCACGCGCGAAAAGGGGCAACATCCGGCCACACGTACCTTTCAGGCTTTACGGATTTACCTCAATCGGGAACTCGAAGAGCTCGCTATCGCCCTCGCGTCAGCTATAGCGTTGCTGGCTCCTGGAGGGAGGTTGGCAGTGATCAGTTTCCACTCGCTCGAAGACCGCATGGTCAAGCAGTGCATCGCCGCGGCGGCCAGGCCGGGCGCGGCTCAGGCACGGCTGCCTCTGCGCGAGAGCGAGTTGCCGCAACCCCTGTTGCGCCCGCTGGGTCGTGTGCTGGCCGACGAGGCGGAAATCGCCGCCAATCCGCGCTCGCGCTCGGCCGTGCTGCGCGCTGCCGAGCGCACGGCGACGGCGCTTACGGTCGACGCGGCCTCTTTCGTGCCTGAACTGCCCGGCGCGCATCGCGCCAGGCGGACTGCCTCCCATGGCGGCAAGGCGCGGCGCGCCAAAGGAGCGCACTGATGGGCCGCCTGAGCTTCGTCATGGCCATCGTGCTGATGGCGTCTGCGGTGTCGCTGGTCACCAGCCGTTATCAGGCGCGGCAGTTGTTCATTGAATTGGACCGCAGCCAATCGCAGATGCAACAGCTCGACAACGTTTGGCGGCAGCTGCAGCTGGATCGCGCCGAACTGGCCCGCAATGCGCGTGTGGATCGCACGGCGCGGGACGTGCTCAAGATGGTTTCGATTTCGCCCGACCGCACGATCTACCTGAATCAGGCGCCTGCGGCCGGCCAGACCGGGGGCGCACAATGAAGCGCCTGCCGTTCTTCGACAACCCCGTGCTGCGCGGACAGTTGCCGATGTGGCGCGCGCGCCTGGTCTTGATCCTGATTTTTGTCGGATTCGCTGCCTTGGCCGGCCGCGCGCTGTATCTGCAGGGCATATCCACGCATTTCCTGCAGCAGCAGGGCGAAAAACGCTATGAGCGCACCCTGGTTCTGACCGCTACGCGCGGCAAGGTCCTGGACCGCAATGGCGTAGTGCTGGCGTCCAGCGTGCCGGCGCGTGCCATCTGGGCCATTCCCGACGACACCAGGCAGGCCAGTGCGGGACAGATCCAGGCCCTGGCCGGCTTGCTCGACATTCCCGAAACCGACCTGCGTCATCGCCTGAACGACGACCACAACTTCGTCTATCTCAAGCACCAGGTGCCGATGGACGTGGCCGACAAGATCAAGGGTCTCAAGATCCCCGGCGTGCATCAACAGCCCGAATTCATGCGCTACTACCCCGAGGGGGATGTGACGGCCCACATCGTCGGATTCGACAATATCGAAGACCAGGGCCAGGAAGGCGTCGAGCTTGCCTTCAACAAGCAGTTGTCCGGCAAGGACGGCAGCCGCCGCGTGATCAAGGACCGGCTGGGACGCGTGATCGAGGACGTGCAGGCCGTGAATCCGCCGGTCAACGGCCGCGACCTGACCCTGTCCATCGACACCCGCATACAGTATCTGGTCTTCAAGGCGCTGCAGGACGCCATGGTCCAGCATAAGGCGCGCGCCGCGTCGGCCGTGGTTCTTGACGCGAAGACGGGCGAGATCCTGGCCATGTCCAGTCTGCCCACGTTCGACCCCAATCATCGCGATACGTTGCCGATAGACGCATTGCGTAACCGGACGGTCACCGATACGTTCGAACCCGGCTCTATCATGAAGCCCTTTACGGCGGCGCTGGCCCTGGACCTGGGCCGCATCACCACGAACACGATGTTCGCGACGGGCAATGGCAGGTTCCAGTATCAAGGCAATACGATTACCGACGTCGAGCGCGGCGGCAACGGCACGATCGATGTGGCGGACGTGCTGAAGTTCTCCAGCAACATCGGCATGACGCTGATATCGGAAAGGCTCGAGCCGCACGAGATGTGGGATTGCTTTACCGCCCTGGGGCTGGGGCAGGCGCCCCAGATCGGCTTTCCGGGCGTGGCGCCCGGCCGCTTGCGTCCCTGGGAGCGCTGGCGCCTGATCGAGAAGGCCACCATGGCCTACGGCTACGGCCTGTCCCTGTCGCTCTTGCAGGCTGCTCATGCCTATACGGTTTTTGCACGCGATGGCGACATGGTTTCCTTGTCGCTGGTCAAGCGCGACAGCGCGCCGACCAGCGTGCGGGTGTATTCATCCAGGACCGCTGCGCTGATCCGCAGCATGCTGGAGGCGGCGGCGGCCGACGGTTCCAAGATTTCGGTACCGGGCTATCGCGTCGCGGGCAAGAGCGGCACGGCCCGCATGATCGTCAATGGCCGCTACAGCCTGCAGAGCTACCGGAGTTCGTTCGTGGGTTTTGCGCCGGTTTCCAACCCGCGCATCATCGTGGCGGTCTCCGTCGAGGACCCCAAGGTCGGCGGCTACTACGGTGCCGTCGTGTCGGGCCCGGTGTTTGCGCGCATAGTCGGAGGCGCGCTGCGCATGCTGGGCGTGCAGCCTGATGCGCCGCTG
>DAIDKG010000050.1 GCA_027450125.1 Bordetella sp.
CTGGATGTAGGCCAGCAACTGGGCGGGACTGCGGGCCAGCAGGCCGACTTCGTCGGTCGGGCCGGCCGGGAGGACATGGGCAGCCTGCGGCGGCGCCGCAGGCCCGGCCTGGGCGCCCCGGCACGCCAGCGCGCCGCAGGCCAGCAGGCCTGCGGCCCAGGCCCGGCGAAACGGCCGGACCTTGCACCCGGACTGGCCGCGGGCCTTCAATGGTTCGTCCCGATGTCGAAGGACACCTGGCGCACGGCAGTGTGGCCGGCGAACTGGCGATGTGCGTCGAGGTAGTCGCGCAGGCTGGCCTCGTCCAGCGTGGCCGTGCCGCCCTGGCCCGCCGAGGCCGCATCGGCTACGGCCCGGCTGCCTGCGGCACCGCCGGTCCCCAGATAGGGCTGGACCATCCAGGCCACGGTGGCGACGGCCGCGGCCACGGCCAGGCCGGACAGCGCCAGGCGCAAGCGATGACGCTTGCCGGAGGCGATCGACGGCACTGCAGGGGCCACGATGGCCGGCTCGGCCTCCAGCGCGCGCAGGACCCGGGCCTGGAGTGCAGCGCCGGCAGGCAGGGCCAGGTCGCCGCTGCGCAACGTGTCCCCGATCAGATGATACGTATCCCAGGCTTGGCGCCCCTGCGGCGTGGCCAGGATGTCGGGGAGATCGCCCTCGGACTCGCCGTCCACCCAGACCGAGACCTGGACGTAGAGAGCGTCATCGCGGGCATCTTCCGGGATGTGGGGAGAAGCGGCGGGTTGCATGGGGGGCTCCTTACCAGCGACGTTCGGCATCGGTATCCAGGATGGGGCGCAGCCGCTTGGCGATGGCTTCACGCGCGCGAAAAATGCGCGAACGCACTGTACCAATGGGACAGCCCATGGTCTGGGCAATGTCTTCGTAACTCATACCTTCGATTTCACGCAGGACGATGGCATTGCGCAGTTCCTCGGGGAGTTCCTCGATGGCCGCGTTCACTGTTTCGGCGATCTCGCGGCTGGCGACCATGGATTCCGGCGTGCTGATATCGCTTAGGCTGTCCGTCTCGTTAAAAGTTTCACCGTCTTCACTTTCGATTGCATTGGGCGCACTGGGGCGCTTGCCGACAGATGACAGCCAATTGCGGGCAGTATTGATGGCAATGCGGTACAGCCAGGTATAGAAGGCGCTTTCGCCGCGAAACTGCGGCAACGCCCGGTAGGCCTTGATGAAAGCCTCCTGGGCGACGTCCTCCAGATCGGCGGGGTCGCGGATCATGCGGGACAGCAGCCGCAGGATCTTGCGCTGGTATTTGATGACCAGCAGGTTGAACGCCTGCTTGTCGCCGCGTTGCACGCGTGCGACAAGCTCGGCGTCGGCGTCGCGCTCGCTCACTCAGTATCCCCTTGGCCCCGGACGCCATTCCCCATAGAGGGAGCGGGCCCCTGGAAGCGGCCCGCCACCGCCAGCCGGCTCAGATGCGACGCACGGCCATCGAACCGTTGGTGCCGCCGAAGCCGAAGGAGTTGGACAAGGCCACGTCTATCTTCATGGGCCGCGCCTGGTTGGCGCAGTAGTCCAGGTCGCATTCCGGGTCCTGGTTGAAGATATTGATGGTGGGCGGCGAGATCTGGTGATGCACCGCCAAGGTGGTGAACACGGCCTCGATGCCGCCCGCGGCGCCCAGCAGGTGGCCAGTCATGGACTTGGTGGAATTGATCACCAGCTTTCTGGCGTGATCGCCGAAGGCCAGTTTGAGCGCCTCGGTCTCGTTCTTGTCGCCCAGCGGCGTGGAGGTGCCGTGGGCATTGACGTAGTCGATCTGGTCGAGATTGATGCCGCCGTTCCTGAGGGCATTGACGATGCCGCGGCGCGGCCCGTCCTGGTCCGGCGCGGTGATGTGATGCGCGTCGGAGCTCATGCCGTAGCCGGCGAACTCGCCATAGATGCGCGCGCCGCGCTTCTTGGCGTGCTCGTATTCTTCCAGCACCAGGACGCCCGCGCCCTCGCCCAGCACGAAACCGTCGCGGTCGCGGTCCCACGGACGCGAAGCCGTGGCGGGATCGTCGTTGCGCGTGGACAGCGCACGCATGGCGGCAAAGCCGCCGATGCCCAGGGGCGACACGGTGGACTCTGCGCCGCCTGCGATCATCACGTCGGCATCGCCATACTCGATCAGGCGGGCTGCGTCGCCGATGCTGTGCAGGCCCGTCGTGCAGGCCGACACCACGGCATAGCTCGGTCCCTTCAGCCCAAACAAGATGGACAGGTGGCCGGAGATCAGGTTGATCAGCGAACCCGGCACGAAGAAGGGCGAAATGCGGCGCGGCCCCTTGGCCAGCATCTCGGCGTTGGTTTCCTCGATGCGCGGCAGGCCGCCGATGCCCGAACCCACGATCACGCCGATGCGCTCGGCATTGGCCTCGGTGACCTCCAGGCCGCTGTCGCGCCATGCCTGCACGCCCGCGGCCAGGCCGTAATGGATGAACGTATCCATCTGGCGAGCATCCTTGGCCGATATGTAATGCGTAACGTCGAAGCCTTTGACCTCGCCGGCGATGTGCGCCGTCAGCGCCGAAGGATCGAAGCGCGTAATGCGGGTAATGCCTGAACGTCCGTTGACGATATTGTCCCAGGCGGTGGCAATATCGTTACCCACGGGAGAAACGATACCCAGCCCGGTGATGACGACGCGTCGCTTCACGGATGACTCCTAAAACAAAACGAAGGCGGTTCGCGGACCCTGCCCGACGGATGGCCGCGCAGCAGGCCAGTAGACCTTTGCATGGCACCAGGCCCGCCCGGCAGACTCGTGAAACCGCCCCGCACCCGCCGCGTCCGGAGTGGCTCCGGACGCGCGGCATGATGGATGACTCGACAGACTTACTGCTTGCTGTGCGAGTTGATGTAGTCGATGGCCTGTTGCACAGTCGTGATCTTCTCGGCCTCTTCGTCAGGGATCTCGGTTTCGAACTCGTCTTCGAGCGCCATGACCAGTTCGACCATGTCGAGCGAATCGGCACCGAGGTCGTCAAGGAAGGAGGACTCGTTCTTGATCTCGGCTTCGTTGACGCCCAGTTGTTCAGCGACGATCTTCTTGACGCGCTGTTCGATGCTTTCCATGCAGATCTCCAGTAACGGGAAAAAACCCCGCGAATTATAGCCAAGCGCGGAATAAATCACACTGGCTCGGTTGATGCCCCCCGCGCGCCTGGCCTGAAGGCCGCCCGATGTCGGGGCGTGGCTGCGGGATCAGGACGAAACGCCGCCAAATTTCGTCTTTCGGCGACGTTTCAACGTTATTGCATATACATTCCGCCGTTAACGTGCAGCGTCGTGCCCGTGATGTATCCGGCGTGCGGACTGGCCAGGAAAGCCACCGCATGAGCGATGTCTTCCGGCTGGCCCAGATGGCCCAGCGGAATTTGCTGGATCAGCGCGGCGGTCTGTGCTTCACCCAGCACGCGCGTCATGTCGGTATCGATGAAACCCGGCGCCACGCAGTTGACGGTGATGGACCGGCTGCCCAGCTCGCGCGCCAGCGCGCGCGCCATGCCGGCCACGCCTGCCTTGGCGGCGGCATAGTTGGCCTGGCCTGCGTTGCCGCTGGCACCGACCACCGAGGTCACGTTGATGATGCGGCCCCAGCGGGCCTTCATCATGGGGCGCATCGCCGCGCGAGAGAGGCGAAACAGCGCCGACAGGTTGGTGTCGATCACCGCACACCAGTCGTCGTCCTTCATGCGCATGGCCAGGCCGTCGCGGGTAATGCCGGCGTTGTTGACCAGAATGCTCGGGCCGCCCTGCTTGGCCAGTTCGTCGATCAAGGCATCGCAGGCCGCCGCATCGGTCACGTTCAGGACCACGCCGCGCCCGCCCATGGGGGCCAGCGCATCCTGCACCGATTTTGCGCCCGATTCCGACGTCGCCGTGCCGACCACGGTGGCGCCGCGGCGGGCCAGTTCCAGGGCAATGGCGCGGCCGATGCCGCGCGTGGCGCCGGTAACCAGCGCGATCTTGCCTTGCAGTTCGGGAGTGCTCATTGGGTGTCCTTAGCTTTGCAGAGTGGCCAGCGCGGCTTCCAGAGAGGCAGGGTCGGCGATGGACAACCCTGTCAGGTCGCTGTCGATGCGCTTGACCAGGCCGGTCAGCACCTTGCCGGGTCCGCACTCGACCACGTGGGTGACACCCAGCGCCTTCATGGCCTGGATGGTCTCGACCCAGCGCACGGGATGCCAGGCCTGGCGCACCAGCGCGTCGCGGATGGCGGCCGGGTCGCTGGCCTGGGCCACGTCGACGTTGTTGATGACCGGAATGGACGGCTCGGACACTTCGATCCTGCCCAGCGCGCCGGCCAGCACGTCGGCGGCAGGCGTGAGCAGGCTGGAGTGGAACGGCGCCGACACGGGCAGCGGCAGGGCGCGCTTGGCACCCGCAGCCTTGGCGGCTTCGCAGGCCCGCTCGACGGCCGCCTTGTGGCCTGCGATGACCACCTGGGCCGGCGCGTTGAAATTGACGGCTTCGACCACGTCGCCGGGTTGACCATTCGCAACGGCCTGGGCGCACGCGGCACGCACCGCGTCGTCATCCAGGCCCAGCACGGCCGCCATGCCGCCCGTGCCCACCGGCACGGCGCTCTGCATGGCATCGGCGCGCACGCGCACCAGGCGCACGGCATCCTCCAGCGTCATGGCCCCCGCAGCAGCCAGGGCCGTGTACTCGCCCAGACTGTGGCCGGCCACGACGTCGGGCTTGCGGCCGCCAGCGGCCGTCCAGGCAGCGTAGCAGGCATAGGCGGCCGCCAGCATGACGGGCTGCGTATTGGTGGTGAGATTGAGCTGATCGGCGGGCCCCCGAGCGATCAGCTCACCCAGGTCCTGCCCCAGGGCCGCGCCGGCGCGGGCCAGCACGTCGGCCACGGCGGCATTGCCGGCCCAGGCATCGAGCATGCCGACCGACTGCGAGCCCTGGCCAGGAAAGACAAACGCGATTTTCATGAGTGTGCCTCGTCTCGTTTTGCTTTTATTTATGCGTGCCGGCCTACATGCGGACCAGCACGGAGCCCCAGGTGAAACCGCCGCCCACCCCCTGCATCAGCACGGTGTGGCCAGTCTGGATGCGGCCGTCGCGGCGCGCGGCGTCCAGCGCCAGCGGCACGCTGGCGGCCGAGGTGTTGGCGTGCCGGTCGACCGTGACCACCACGCGCTCGCCGGGCATGCCGAGCTTGCGGCCCAGGAAATTGATGATGCGCACATTGGCCTGGTGCGGCACCAGCCAGTCCAGGTCCGAGACCTGCAACCCCGCTTCGTCGCACACGGCGCGCGCCGATCGCTCCAGCACCGTGACGGCCTGCTTGAACACGGCCTGGCCGTCCATGCGCAGGAACGGATCGCCCGTCACCTCGCCATAGGCCACGTTGCCCGATGCATTCAGGATCTTGGCCAGGCTGCCGTCGGCGTGCAGCTGAGCGGCCATGATGCCGGGCTCCTGGGCAGCCTTGAGCACCACCGCGCCGGCGCCGTCGCCGAACAGCACACAGGTCTTGCGGTCGTTCCAGTCGAGGATGCGCGAAAAGACTTCGGCGCCTATTACCAGCGCGCAGCGCGCGCGGCCGGCGCGAATAAAGCTGTCCGCAATGGTGAGCGCGTAGACGAAGCCGCTGCAGACGGCCTGCACGTCGAACGCCGCGCCGCCGGATATGCCCAGGTTGGCCTGCACCAGGCAAGCCGTGCTGGGAAATACGTAATCGGGCGTGGACGTCGCAAGAATGACCAGATCGACATCGCTGGCTTGCATGCCCGCGTCCTGCAGAGCCAGCCGCGCAGCCTCGGTGGCCAGTTGGCTGGTCGTCACGCCGCGCTCGGCCAGGTGCCGCTGGCGGATGCCGGTGCGCTCGACGATCCATTCGTCGGAGGTCTCGATGCCGCGCGAGGCCAGATCCGCGGCCAGGGCGTCATTGGATACGACGCGCCCGGGCAGGAAGCCGCCCGTGCCCGCGATCGCGGAATAAGTCATGGGAGTATTGATCATGCCTGGTTCCCTGCCTCGCCGGGCGAGGTCTCGCCGCAGGCCTGGTGGCGTTTGGTTATCTGCGCCACGGCTGCCGCCGTGCGCTCCAGGAGTTTACTGACCACGGCCTCGCGCGCGCGTTGCAGGGCGAAGCCGTAGGCGTATATGTCGGCCGAACCGTGGCTCTTGATGACCACGCCGCGCAAGCCCAGCAGGGCCGCGCCGTTGTAGCGCCGGTTGTCCACCCGCTTGCGCAGGCGTCCGATCACCGGCAGGGAAAATGCCCCGGCCAGCAAGGTCAGCCAATTGCGCTTGAACTCCTCGCGGATCACGCCCGAGAGCATTCTGGCCAGCCCTTCGATGGATTTCAGGACCACGTTGCCCACGAAGCCGTCGCATACGACCACGTCGACGGTGCCCTTGAAGATGTCGTTGCCTTCGACGTTGCCGTAGAAGTTGAGCTGGCTGGCGCGCAGCAATTCGGCAGCTTCCTTGACGACCTCGTTGCCCTTGATGACCTCTTCGCCGATGTTGAGCAGGCCCACGCTGGGCGACTCGCGATGATCCACAGCCTGTGCCAGGGCTGAGCCCATGATGGCGAACTGCAGCAGATGCTCGGCCGAACAATCGACATTGGCGCCCAGGTCGAGCACCGTGGTGGCGCTCCCCTTCTGATTGGGCAGCGACGTGGCGATGGCCGGACGGTCGATGCCGTCCAGGGTCTTGAGCACATAGCGCGAAATGGCCATCCATGCGCCGGTATTGCCGGCCGAGACGCAAGCGTCGGCCCGGCCGTCCTTGACGGCCTGGGCAGCCAGGCGCATGGAAGAATCTTTCTTGCGGCGCAGCGCAACCTCGACCGGATCGTCCATGGCGACGACCTCGGAGGCAGGCACGATCTCGATGCGGTCGAGCGGCACGCTGCGCTGCCCGGCCAGGGCAGCCTCGATCTGGTCGGCCAGGCCGACCAGCAACAGCCGGGTATCCGGAAACTGACGGGCGAACTCGACCGCAGCCGGGATGGTTACAGGCAGCCCGACGTCGCCGCCCATGCAATCGATGGCGATGCGTATCACGGAAAACTTGAATCAGTTCGGCCGAATGTACGCATGAACATTACGCACGGAGCCGCAAATGTGGGCGACGATTTATTCGTCGGCCTTGGTCTTCAGAACCTTGCGACCACGGTAGAAACCGTTGGGGCTGATGTGGTGGCGCAGATGCGCTTCGCCGGTCGTGGGCTCGATCGCGCTGGGCGGGTTGACCAGGAAATCGTGCGAGCGATGCATGCCGCGCTTGGACGGGGACTTCTTGTTTTGCTGAACAGCCATGATGACTCCTTGAAACGGGCCGCATTGTACGCGAAGCGGCGCGTGAAAAACACCTGTGTACGTTTACAACTTACTTGCGCTTGAGCTGCTCGAGCACCGCGAAGGGCGACGGGCGGCGTTCGGCGGGTTCCTGCTCCGCCGCGGCGCTGGCCTGCGCGCCCGGGCATACTTCATGCCTGGGCACATAGGGGACGTTCAATATCAGTTCGTCCTCGATCTGGGCCAACAGATCGAAATGCCGCGAACCCACCACTTTTTCGGGGTAGCCCACCGAGGGGACCGCAGCAGCATTTTCATCCTCTCCGTCTTCGTCATCGAAGAACGGATCCTCATCGTCCTGCAAAACACCAAGATCGTCGTCCAGATCCGCCTCGGACTCGACCAACTGCAGCGCGGACTGCGCATCCACCGCGAAGGTGAAGGGCTGGCCGCAGCGCTGGCAATCCAGCAGCAGGCCGGCCCGCACATGCAGATGCAAGAGCGGTTGGCCGGAAATCACGCCGGTTTTGCCGGTGCCCAGGCCCATCGAGCCCCGCACCTGCCAGGCCGCAAGGCCGTCCTGCTCGGGCAGCCCGGTGCAGAGCCGCAAAAAGCGCGCCAGCGCCATTTCGCCCGAGACCAGACCGCCGCTTTTAGCCAGAGCAAAGACATCGATATTGCGTGGATCGGCCAAATTTCTAGCCACCATTTGTGTCTTCCCCGGATCTTTCCCGCTCGCCTGGCCCGTTTGCCTGCACGCGCCTGCGCCGAACAGCCTGCCCGGCACAGTCAAATGCCCAGGCGGGCAAAGCTTGCAAAAACATTAGATAATACCGTGACTTACGACCAATTGTCAAAAAACAGCATGTCTGCAGCCTCTACCCCGCCCGCCCTGATTCTGGCCTCCAGTTCGCGCTACCGCCGCGAGCTGCTGGCTCGCCTGCGCCTGCCCTTCAGCGCCGTGTCTCCCGATATCGACGAAACCCCCCGCCCGGGCGAGGCACCCGCCGATCTGGCGCTGCGCCTGTCCGTGGAAAAAGCCCAGGCCGTTGCGGCCGGCCATCCGGGCGCTGTCGTCATCGGTTCGGACCAGGTGGCCACCGTGGACGGCCAACCCCTGGGCAAGCCCGGCAATTTCGAACGCGCCGTCGAACAGCTCAGCCGCCTGTCGGGCCGGGAGGTGCAATTCCATAGCGCCCTGGCCGTGACCGACGGCGTCCGCCTGGAACGCGCCGATATTGTCACCTACTGTCGTTTCCGCCATCTTACGCGGGCGGCCATCGAAGCATACCTGCACGCCGAGCAGCCCTACGACACGGCGGGCAGCGCCAAGGCCGAAAGCCTGGGCATCGCGCTGATGGAGAACATGCGCAGCGACGACCCCACCGCGATCATCGGCCTGCCGCTGATCGCGCTTACCGGCATGCTGCTCTCGTTCGACCTTGATCCGCTGCAGCGCCCGGGAGCGCCGGCATGAGCGCGGCAGGCCGCGGCGCCCTGCACCTGATACCCGTGAGCCTGGGCGAATCGCCCGCGACGCGCTGGTTGCCCGAGGACGTGCGCGCGCTTTCGGCGCGGCTGGACACCTATATTGCCGAAAACGCCAAGACGGCGCGAGCCTTCCTCAAGCAGGTGGGCGCAGTCCGCCCCCTGCAGGAAATCACCATTCACACCCTGACGCCCGACATCGACGCAGGCCAGATCGCGCAGTGGCTCAAGCCTCTGCGCGAAGGCGCTGAGATCGGCCTGGTGTCGGAAGCGGGCTGTCCGGCCGTGGCCGATCCCGGCGCGCGTGTCGTAGCCGAGGCGCACCGGCAAGGCCTGCCCGTGCGGCCCTGGGTGGGGCCGTCCTCCATCCTGCTGGGGCTGATGGCCAGCGGCCTGGACGGCCAGCGCTTTGCCTTTCACGGCTACGCGCCGGTGGACCCAGCCGAGCGAGCCAGGCAGTTGCGCGCCTGGGAGCAGCACTCGGCCAGGCATGACCAGACGCAAATGCTGATCGAAACCCCTTACCGCAACGCCGCCATGTTCACGACCATGCTGGGTGCCCTGCGCGCAGACACCCGGCTGTGCGTCGCGCGCACACTCACCACCGCAGACGAGCTGGTGCAGACGCGCACCGTGGCCGAATGGAAGCAGGTGTCCGCGCCCGACCTGGACAGAAAACCCACGCTATTCCTGTTCCTGGCGCGCTGATGCGATGACGCGCAGCCCCCAGCCTCGAACCACCCTACCGAAACCCATGCGACTTCCTACCTTGCGCAATGTTGCCCGCGCCGCGGCCGCATGGATCGCGCCCGCCCTGGCGGTCCTCCTGTCCGGCTGCGCCACCGGACCCGTGCCCATCGACCGCTCGATACACGCCGTCGCCCAGGACAGCCGCGTGCGCTACGTGGTGCTGCACTACACCGCCCTGCCCGATGCCGAATCGCTGCGCGTGCTGTCCACGCAGGACGTCAGCGCCCATTACCTGATCACCGACGACAAGCCGCCGCATGTCTACCAACTGGTGCCCGAGACGCGCCGCGCCTGGCATGCCGGCGACAGCTCCTGGTATGGCGAGATCGCGCTCAACGACAGCTCGGTCGGCATCGAGATCGTCAACCTGGGCAACAGCACCGGCGACTGGCAGCCCTTCACGCGCGGACAGATCCGCACGCTGATCGCCCTGCTGCGCGACATCGTGCGGCGCAACGGCATCGAGCCGCAGAATATCGTCGGGCACAGCGATATCGCGCCGCAGCGCAAGGTCGATCCTGGCCCGCTGTTTCCCTGGCGCCTGCTGGCGCAGCACGGCCTGGGACGCTGGTACGACGAAGCTGCCGAAGCAGCAACGCTGGCGCAGTTGCAGGCCGGACCGCTGCCCGGTGTGGCATGGTTCCAGCAGCAGTTGCAGCGCTTGGGCTACGACTGCCCTCAGGACGGACTGCTGACACCTGCCACGCAGCGCGTGATCGCGGCTTTCCAGATGCATTACCGTCCGTCGAACTACGACGGCATGCCGGACGCGCAGACGGCGGCAATCATGATGACGATGAAATAGAAACGCCGGAAAGACGGCCCGGGCCTCACCGGATTTGGCGGCGCATCAGCGACGCCACCAGCGGATGCGCCCGAAAGTGCGCGAGCAGCTTTTCTTTCTGCGCGGCGGTCA
>DAIDKG010000051.1 GCA_027450125.1 Bordetella sp.
AGCCCACGCGCTTGCCTGTCACCGTGGCATAGGCAAAGAAGCTGCGCCCCGGTTCGGTCAGATCGTCCGTGGGAAGTCCGGCCTCCTGCAAAGCCATGATGAGGCCTGTGTCGTTGCCCGCGGTCGGCGTATCCACCAGCAGCGGCGTACCGTCTTCTTTGCGAATCTCGCCCGCCGGCCGCTGCGGCAGCAGTTCGATCACCATGTCCGAGGGCCGGCATAGGCGTACGCCCAGGGGCGACACCACGATGGGCCGATTGATGAGGATCGGATGCGCCAGCATCTGGTCGATCAGTTCGTCGTCGCTCCAATGGGCAGCATCCAGCCCGAGTTCCTTGTAAGGCGTGCCCTTGATGCGCAGCACGTCCCGCACGCCCATGTCCATCCGTGCGATCAGAGCCTTCAAGGTTTCGCGGTCAGGCGGCGTCGTCAGGTACTCGATGACCGTGGGCGCGATGCCGCTGGCGCGGATCAGCGCCAGCGTGTTGCGCGACGTGCCGCAGTCCGGGTTGTGGTAGATCGTGACGGTACTCATGCTGAATGCCTTGCCGCGTTGCGCGGAGCCTGTTCGTACCAGCCGCGCGAGCGATTGACCACGCGCACGACCAGCAGCATCACCGGCACCTCGATCAGCACGCCGACCACGGTGGCCAGCGCGGCGCCGGAATGGAAGCCGAACAGGCTGATGGCCGCCGCCACGGCCAGCTCGAAGAAGTTGCTCGCGCCGATCAACGCCGAGGGGCAGGCGATGTTGTGCTTCTCGCCCACCTTGCGGTTGAGCCAGTAGGCCAAGCCGGAGTTAAAGAACACCTGGATCAAAATGGGCACCGCCAACATGGCGATGACCAGCGGCTGTTGCAGGATGGCCTGGCCTTGGAAGGCGAACAGCAGCACCAGCGTCAGCAGCAAGGCCGCGATCGACAGCGGGCCGATGCGCTCCAGGGCTTGATCGAACGCGGCCCGGCCCCGGCGCAGCAGCGTGCGGCGCCAGAGCTGCGCGAGGATGACCGGGATGACGATGTAGAGCACCACCGACACCAGCAGCGTGTCCCACGGCACCGTGATGGCCGACAGGCCCAGCAGCAGCCCTACGATGGGCGCGAAGGCGAACACCATGATGGTGTCGTTCAAGGCCACCTGAGACAGCGTGAACACCGGATCGCCGCCCGTCAGCCGGCTCCAGACGAACACCATTGCCGTGCAGGGCGCGGCGGCCAGCAGGATCAGGCCGGCCACGTAGCTGTCGAGCTGGTCGGCCGGCAACCACTCGGCGAAGACTTGGCGAATGAAGATCCACGCCAGCAGCGCCATCGAGAACGGCTTGACCGCCCAATTGACGAACAGCGTGACACCGATGCCGCGCCAGTGCTGCTTGACCTGGCCCAGCGCACTGAAGTCCACCTTGAGCAGCATCGGGATCACCATGATCCAGATCAGCAGGCCCACCGGCAGATTGACCTGCGCCACTTCCATGCGGCCGATGGCCTGGAACACGCCGGGCGCAAGCTGGCCCAGGGCGATGCCGGCGACGATGCACAGCAGCACCCACACGGTCAGGTAGCGCTCGAAGGTGCCCATGGGCGCCCCCGCCACTTGCTTCAGGGTCGCCTCGCACTGCGCGCTCATTGCCCGGCCTCCTGATGAATCCTGCTTGCCGCCTCGACGACGGTTGCGGTCGACATCGTTTCCAGGGGCAATTTCAAAAATGCGGCGATACGCTTTTCCAGTTCGGCATAGGCCACCTCGAACGCCGCCCGACGTGCCGCC
>DAIDKG010000052.1 GCA_027450125.1 Bordetella sp.
ACATGGTCTACGCCGTGCGCAGCGACCGCACCGACGAGGGCTGGACCAAGCGCGTGGGCACCCGGATTTTCTACGGGCTTCTGGGCAGTACTCGGCGCGTGCGGGTGCCGCCCCACGCGGGCGATTTCCGCCTGATGGACCGCAAGGTGGTCGACGCGCTGATCAGCCTGCCCGAACGCACCCGCTTCATGAAGGGCCTGTATGCCTGGGTAGGCTTTCGCTCGGAGGCCATGCCCTACATGCCCGAGCAGCGCCTGCACGGCATCAGCAGCTTCAATTTCTGGCGCCTGTTCAGCCTGGCCACCGACGGCATCACGGCGTTCACGACCTGGCCGCTGCGCTTTCTGGGCCTGGTGGGCGCGATCTTTGCCGTGGCGTCCATCATCTACGGCGTGGTCCTGGTGGCGCAATACCTGCTCTATGGCAACCAGACCTCGGGCTGGACGACCATCGTGACGGCACTGCTGTTCTTTTCCGGCGTCAACCTCCTTTCCCTGGGCGTGATGGGCGAATACGTGGCGCGCATCTTCGACGAGGTCAAGGGGCGGCCGCTTTTCATTACCGGGCGGCGCCTGGGCCAGGCGCGTGCGCGCCGCGAGCCGCCGTCCAGCGCGTCGGATTCCGATGCGCCCAGCCAGAAGTGAATCCCTGATCCCATGAGTTCCACGACGATTTCCGCAAAACCGCGCCGTCTCTTCTCCGGCGACGCCATGCTGCTGGGCCTGGCGGCCTTCTGGCTGATTTTCCTCAACTGGATACGGCTGTTGACGCTGCCCGACGAAGGCCGCTACACCGGCGTGGCCTGGGACATGCTGCGCCATGGCGATATCTCAACGCCGCTGCTGGACGGCATGCCGTACTTTCACAAGCCGCCCCTGTTCTACTGGCTGGACGCGATCTGCATGCACTTGTTCGGCATGAACGAGTGGGCCGTGCGCCTGCCGTCGGTGCTGGGAGCGTGGCTGGCGCTGTTCGCGACCTATGCATTCGTGCGCCGCAACTACAGCGTGGCGGCGGCGCGGGTCACCTTGCTCGTCATGGCCACCATGCCGCTGTTCTTCGGCGCGGCGCAGTTCGCCAATATGGACATGCTGGTGGCCGGCCTGATTTCGGCCACGGTGCTGGCGGGCGCCGAGACGATCCTGCGGCGCGACAGCGGCCGTCCCTGGCGCGCCATGTCGGCGCTCATGGGAGCGCTGGCCGGCCTGGCCTTCCTGGCCAAGGGGCTGATCGGCCCGGTATTGCCGGGGGGCGTGCTGTTCTTCTGGCTGCTCATGCGGCGCGACGGCAAGGGCATGCTAGCGCTGCTGCGGCCGGCGACGCTCCTGGCTTTCGCCGTGGTGGCCGTGCCCTGGTGCTGGATGATGCAGGTGCGCTACCCGGGCTTTTTCCATTATTTCTTCGTCTACCAGCATTTCGAGCGTTTCCTCGACTCGGGATTCAACAACCAGGAGCCCTGGCTGTTCTATGTGCCGGTGCTGATCGTCACCGCGCTGCCCTGGACGCTCTGGGGCCTGGGCCTGTTCCGCAAGCCTTTCTGGAAGGCCGAGCGCGACCCCAAGGGCATACGCCGGCTCATGGCCATCTGGGGCCTGGTGGTGCTGGTGTTCTTCTCGATCCCGGCCTCCAAGCTGGTGGGCTACGTCCTGCCGGCCTTGCCGCCGCTGGCCTTCCTGCTGGCCGAGCTGGTGCGCGAGGCGGTCGAGCGCGACGGCGCGGCGTCCACGCGCTTTGGCCGCCGGGCTTCGATCTCTTGCGTCGCGGCCGTGGTGCTGTGCCTGATCACGCTGGTCATCGCGGCGATAAGCACGCTGGACCGCAGTTCCAAGCCCCTGGGCGAGGTCATGCGCAAGCATGAAAAACCGGGCGATACGCTGGTCATGCTGCACACCTATGCTTTCGACCTGCAGTTCTATGCGCGCTATACCCGACCGGCCTGGATCGTCGACAACTGGGATGACCCGAGCATTCCGCACGTCGACAGCTGGCGCAAGGAACTGCTGGACGCCTCCGAGTTCGATCCGACCGTGCAGGTGCTGATTTCGCAGCAGGAATGGAAGCGGCGCATCTGCACGGGGCCGGTCGGTGCGCGCTACTGGGTCTGGGGCGACGGCGGCGACCAGAACGGCAATCCGCTGCTGGCAGGCGTCAAGCCGATGGCGTCGACCAAGAAAAACACATTGTGGCTGCTCGATGCCGATGCGGCATTCAAGCAGCGGGTTTGTGGCGGAACGCCCACAGCCGGCTAGCGATGAAGGTCAGGACGGCCATGCCCAGCAGCACGGCCGCCAGCAGCACGTAGTAGGGCAGCCGGGTCGCATGCAGCAGCCAGGCATAGGCGGCCTCGTTGATGAGAAAGCCCATGGCCGAGACCAGGAAGAAGCGCCGCGCGGCCGGCAGCAACGCGGCCCTGACGTGCCGGAAGGTCAGCAGGTAATGGCCGGAGAAGGACACCCAGAAGGACACCAGCCAGCCGCCGACATTGGCCAGCACGGGCGCCAGGCCGCCGAATTTGACGAGCAGGACGGCCGTGGTCCAGTGTGTGGCGGCTGCGGCGCAGCCGACGGCGACGAACCAGAAAAGTTGTTTTAACAGCGGATGCATCAAAGCGTGGAAAACCAGGATAACGGGCAAGAGGCGCTGCGCCGCATAGTCATTTGCGCCGATGATTTTGGCATGAATCGCGCCGTCGACGCGGGGATACTGGATCTGGCGCGGGCTGGCCGCCTGGGCGCTGTGAGCTGCATGGCGCTGGGTCCGTCCTTTGCCGAGCAGGTCGGGGCTTTGCGCGGCATGGATGTCGATGCGGGGCTGCATTTCGACCTGACCGAAGGCGTGGGCGGACAGGAACCCGCCATTGCCTTGAGGACGCTGATCGTGCGGGCGTATCTGGGACGCCTGGCGCCGGACTGGGTCCAGGCCCGGCTGGAGCGCCAGCTCGATGCCTTCGAACGCATCTACGGTTCGGCGCCGGCCTATCTGGACGGGCACCAGCATGTGCATCAGCTGCCCGGCGTGCTGCCCCGGGTGGTCGAGGTCCTGCAGCGCCGCTACGGCGCGCGCATGCCCTGGCTGCGCTGTACCCTGCCCAGGCGGCAGCCGGGCGTGGGCCTGGCCAATGCGTTCAAGGCGCAGCTCATCG
>DAIDKG010000053.1 GCA_027450125.1 Bordetella sp.
CGGAGATTGTGTCGGTGATCGACGGCATTGCGTTTCAGACCAATATTCTGGCGCTGAACGCGGCGGTGGAGGCGGCACGCGCGGGCGAGCAAGGCAAGGGATTTGCGGTGGTGGCCGGCGAGGTGCGCAATCTGGCCCAGCGCAGCGCGCAGGCAGCCAAGGAGATCAAGCAACTGATCGAGGATTCGGTGGGCAAGGTGACGGTCGGATCGAGCCAGGTCGAGCGTGCCGGGGCGACCATGCAGGAGATCGTGGCCTCGGTCAAACGGGTGACCGACATCATGGGCGAGATCTCGGCGGCCTCGGAAGAACAGGCTCGAGGAATCGACCAGGTCAATCGCGCGGTGACGCAGATGGACGAGACGACGCAGCAGAACGCGGCGTTGGTGGAAGAGGCGGCCGCGGCGGCCAGTTCCCTGCAGGATCAGTCCAGCAAATTGGCGCAGGCCGTTGCGATATTCAAGCTCGGCACGGGCGAGGTGATAGACATGCCTGTGTCGCCGCTGCCGCATGGCAGCGCGCCGATTTTGGCGACCTAGGGCAGGTTCTGCAGTGCGATTAAAGAAAACGGGCCGGTACATATGCCGAGCCCGTTTTTTTGGGCGCGGCTTTTCAGTGGCCGGCCAGTTTCGATAGCAGCAAGTCCAAGGTATTGAAGCCTTGCTGGAACAACGATTCGAAGTAGGCTCCGGAGTGCGGTATCACGCTGGTCAGCAGCACCAGGCCTGAAATCAAGGTGACGGGAAAGCCTATCGAAAACACCGTCAATTGCGGCGCGGCGCGATTCAGTATGCCCATGGCCAGGTTCATGACAAGCAAGGCGCAGACGATAGGCAGCGACAGCAGCAGGCCGGATGCAAAAATGCTCGCCCCCCACTGGATGATGACGCCCCAGCCGTTGCGATCTAGCGCTTCGAGCCCTATGGGCAGGCTGCTGAAGCTGTGTACCAGGGCGGACAACAGCAGCAAGTGCCCGTCGAAGGCCAGGAACAGCATGGTCGTGACGATGCTAAGGAATTGCGAGAGCACTGCAGTGCTGGCGCCGTTGGCCGGGTCGAATATCTGGGCAAAGGACAGGCCCATCTGCAGCCCTATGAATTCGCCGCCGACTTCCACCGCGGCGAGGATGACCTGCATCACGAAACCCATTGCCAGGCCTATGACGGTCTGTTCCACGGCCACCAGCAGCGCATCCCAGGAGTTGAGGTCGATAGTGGGAATGTGACCGATCGCAGGGGCGATGGCCACCGTTAGCAGGAAAGCCAGGCCGATCTTGACCATGTTGGGGACCGACGCGTGGGAAAAGACGGGCGCGACGAGAAACAGCCCGAGCAGGCGCATGAAAGGCCAGAGAAAATGACCTACCCAGCCGTTGAGCTGATCCGAAGTAAAGGAAATCATGGCTCAGTCGTGCATGGGGTTGCGACGGGACACCGGAGCCTTTCAGCGACAGGGCCTGGGCGCCCGGTCAGGAAACCAGGGAAGGGATCTGGGTAATGATCTGGCGCAGGTAATCGACCATCAGGCCAAGCAGCCACGGGCCCAGCACGACCAGGCCCGCGCAGATGGCCAGCAGCTTGGGGATGAATGACAGCGTCATTTCATTGATCTGCGTAGCGGCCTGGAACACGCTGACCACCAAGCCCACCACCAGGCTGATGAGCAGCAGCGGGGAAGCCATGGCCAGCGCGACCTTCATGGCCTGGTAGGCCATGGTCATGACAGTTTCGGCGGTCATCGTGATCCTTTGCCTGAAATCATTGATAGAAGCTCTTGGCCAGCGAACCCATCAACAGGTGCCAGCCGTCGGCCAGCACGAACAGCATGAGCTTGAAAGGCAGGGAAACCGTGGCGGGCGGCACCATCATCATGCCCAACGCCATGAGGGTGCTGGCTACCACCATGTCGATAATAAGAAAGGGAATGAAGATTGTGAAGCCGATCTGGAAGGCAGTCTTCAGTTCGCTGGTGACAAAGGCAGGGACCAGAATGCTCATGGGCGTCTGGCTCGGGTCGTTAATGGCGGGAGTCTTGGCCAGATCGGCGAACAGCCTGAGGTCGGTCTCGCGCGTCTGACGCAACATGAACGTGCGCAACGGCACACTGGCCCGGTCCACGGCAGTCTCGAACGTTATGGTGTTGTTCGACAGGGGCCGGTAGGCGTCGGTGTAGATTTTGTCGAGCACCGGCGACATAGTGTAGAAAGTCAGGAACAGCGCCATGCCCAGCAGCACCAGGTTCGGTGGCGTGGCCTGGGTACCCATGGCCGTACGCAACAAGCTCAGCACGATGATGATGCGAGTGAAGCTGGTCATCATCAGCAAGGCCGCCGGCAGGAACGTCAGCGAGGTCATCAGCAGCAGCGTCTGCATGCTGAGCGAGTATGTCTGCGAACCGCCAGGGCCCGGCGTGGCTGTCAGGGCCGGCAGCGTGGCCTGCGCCAGCGTGGTGCCGGGGAACAGGGCCAGGCCGAGCAGGGCCAGCATGGCGTAGCGCATCCAGGCCGGACGCCGGCGCAGGTTCAGCAAAATGGCGTTCGGGCCGAAGCGTGAAAAAGCAGGCAGCATGGAGGTGGTGGTACGGAGCCGGCTCAGGGGCGCTTGAGCGCCTTGCCGAGTTTCGCGGCCAATGCCTGGGAAAAATCGGAACGGATGCCAGGCCCGGGCGCATCGGGCACTGCCTGCGCCGGCATGGTGTGCAGCAGCGTGATACTGGTTGCGGTCTGGCCCAGCACCAGCCAGGTGTCCTGCGCCTGGACCACGATCACATTCTGGCGGGGTCCCAGCGAAAGGCGGGAGACGAGCTTCAAGCCGGCAGTGCCGCTTTGGCGGGAAGCAAGGCCGGTACGACGTGCCATCCACGCCATGACCAGAATCACGGCCACGACCAGGACCAGGCCCAGCGTGGTTCGCAGGACGGCGTCTTGGATCATGCCGCCGGCCTCATTGCCTGCCCCTGAAAGCGGCCGAGGGCCTTTTCCAGATCGGCAAGTGCGATCAGCGCGAGGGGAAACGCCATTCTCAGCGCCGGCTGTTGAGCCGGTTCAGGCGTTCGGACGGGGTGATGATGTCGGTCAGGCGAATACCGTATTTGTCCTCGACCACCACCACCTCGCCCTGGGCGATGAGATAGCCGTTGACAAAGATATCCATGGGTTCGCCCGCCAGCGCCTCGAGTTCGACGATGGATCCCTGGCCCAGCTGCAGCAGGTTCTTGATGGTCAGCCGCGTGCGGCCCAGTTCGACCGTTAGCTGGACGGGAACGTCCATGATCAAGTCGATGTCGGTACCGCTGCCCGAGCCTTCGCCGCCCGCAAGGGGCTTGAACAGGGACTGGGCAGCAGGTTGCGCGGCCGGCGTGGCCGCAGGCTGAGGCGCCGCCTCGCCGCCTGCGCGCAATCCGTCTGCCTGCGTGGGCGGCACGGCACGGGCCTGTTCGGCGAGCGCCGCGGACCAATCGTCGGCGGCGGATGTATCGGACTGTGCGGGCGCGGCAGAAGCGGCTGCCTGCTCGGCAAAAGCTTCGGCCCAGTCGTCGGTACCCGATGAAGGAGGCGGTGTCGCGCCGGGATTATCGGACTGGTCGTTTTGATCAGCCATGTTTTAAGGCCTCGTTGAAATCGGAATCGTCGTGTTGAATCGTGTTCTGCACGCGCAGGGCATACTGTCCGTTGAAGACGCCATAGCCGCATTCCAGTAGCGGCACGCCGTTGGCGTTGACGATGACGGACTCGGGCACCTCGATAGGCAGCACATCACCGACCTTCATGGCCAGCAGCTCGCGCACGCTGGACGGAATGCTGGCGAACTCCGCGCTCAGGTCGATATCGGCGCTGCGCACCTGGCGCGTAAGCTGATGGGTCCAGCGCTGATCGACTTCCTCGAGCGCGGTCTCCTGCATCGGGCGCGTGAGGATGTCGCGGATGGGTTCGATCATCGAGTAGGGCAGGCATATGTTCAGGTCGCCGCCCTGTGCGCCGAATTCGATGCGGAAATGGGATATGACCACCACTTCGTTGCCGCCGGTGATGTTGGCGAACTTGGTGTGCGTTTCGGAGCGGACATATTCGAACTCCACCGGATAGACCGATTCCCACGCTCTGCCATAGCTGTCGAGCGTAAGGTTGAGCAGGCGTCGGATGATGCGCTGTTCGGTATTGGTGAAGTCGCGGCCTTCCACCCGCATGTGGTAGCGGCCGTCGCCGCCGAAGAGGCTGTCGACCACCAGAAAAACCAGGCTGGCATCGTAAGACAGCATGGCCGTTCCGCGCAGCGGCCGCAGCAGCACCATGTTGAGGTTGCTGGGGACAGGAATGTTGCGTTCGAAATCGGCGTATTTCTGGATGCGGA
>DAIDKG010000054.1 GCA_027450125.1 Bordetella sp.
ATGCGCTGGCGGTCGCCGGCGCGCATGGCGTGGCGCATGCGATCAGGTTGCTGCACGAGGAGATCGACCGCAATATGGCAATGCTGGGCGCCAATGCCTGCAGCGAACTGGGGCCCGACACGCTGTTGCGCATCCGGTAGCCCGCCGTGTGCTTTCAGCCCAGTATCTCGCGGCGCACCTTGAGCAGCACGTCCTCAAGCACGTCCGGCGCGATCCCGCTGAGCACAATGCGCATCGCGTGCGGCACACGCATGGACGTGGAGAACGGCTCGGACGTGGCCACGAGTATGCCCTGGCGTTCCAGACTGGCCGCGACCTGGTCTATGCGCATATCAGGCGGCAGGCTCAGCCATTGGAAGTAGGACGACGGATGGCTCAGCACATCGACGCCCTCCAAGGCGCGGCGGGCCCGATTCTGGCGCCGGCGCGCGTCCTTGCGCTTGCCTTCCTCCAGCCGATCGACGGTCCCGTCGTCTATCCACAGACAGGCCAGGGCGATGCTCAATGACGAGGCCGTCCAGGTCGACACGCGGATGGAGTATTCGACATCCGCGACCCATTGCGGCGGCACGGCCATGAATCCCAGCCGCAGGCCCGAGGCCACGCTTTTCGAGAGGCCGCAGACGTAGATCGTGCGCTGCGGCGCCAGCGTATAGATGGGCGGCGGCGCGGGCTCCGCCAGAAAGGCATAGGCGCCGTCCTCGATGAGGATGAAGCCGTACTTCTCGGCCATCCCGGCCAGCCGCAGGCGGTCGGCCTGCGGCATCACCAGACCCAGGGGATTGTGCAGCGTGGGCATGACGTAGATGCCGCGCACCGGACGCCTGCGGCACAAGGCGTCCAGACGATCCAGATCCGTGCCGCCATGCCTGGGGCGCTGCGGCACGGGCACCATATCCAGGCGGGCCTGCTGGGCCAGGTTCTTCATGCCGGGGTAGGTCAGTTCGTCGATGGCCAGCACGTCTCCCGGCTGGAACATGGCCATGATCGCTGCGGACAGCCCTTGCTGCGCGCCGTTGACGATCAGTACCTGTTCGCCCTCGACCCGGATGCCGCGATTGCGCAGATGGCGCGCGAACATCCGCCTTTCGTGCGGCCGCCCGCCATGCGGCGCGGGATGCAGCAAGGCGTCGAGATCGCCCGCGGCTGCCAACCCACGCAGTCCGGCGCGCAGCAATTCGTCCTGTCCCGGCAGCAAGGCGTGATTCAGGCTCAGATCGATCATGCCCGAGCGTACCGGGCGCTGCTCCAGCCCCATGGTGCGTGGCAACGACGTATCGCGCACAAAGGTACCCCGCCCCGTCTCGCCCACCACCAGGCCGATCTCGCCCAGTTCGGCATAGACCCGCGAAGCGGTGGCCAGCGCGACGCCGTATTTGCGCATCAGTTCGCGCGTGGTGGGCAACTGCGTGCCCGGCGTGAGTCGGCCTGAGCGGATGCGCGCAGTGAAGTCATCGACGATGGATTTGTAGCGAGGCGCGCGCATGGCAGGTATCGGTTGGGAAGAGATGACTTGTATCTAGAACATTTTGTATTTAGAACAATTTCTTTGTTGTTCTGCTTTCATAGCATACGCTGAAAGCCCGTGATGCACACGACGCTTTTGGGAGCAGCAACGCCATGATTCCCGTCTCCACCCTCGCCATGTTCTCGGTCGCCTGCCTGGCGCTGGTTCTGTCTCCAGGTCCGAACATGGCTTTCGTCGTCAGTCATGGCGCCACCCAGGGGCCACGCGCGGGCCTAGCTGCGGCGCTGGGCCTGGGCATGGCCAATCTGGTCTACACGGCCCTGACGGTATCCGGGCTGGCCGCGGTGATCCACGCCTGGCCGCCCGCCTTCGATCTGATCCGCTATGTGGGCGTGGCCTATCTGTTATGGCTGGCCTGCAAGGCGCTGCGCCAAGACGGCCGATTGCGGCGCTATCAGGCGGCGCGCCGCTCCTGGCTCGCCATCAGTGCGCGGGCCGCGCTCAACAGTCTGCTAAACCCCAAACCCATGCTGTTCTACATGGTTTTCCTGCCGCAATTCGTCGAACCGGCCCGAGGTCACGCGGCCTTGCAGATCCTCGCGCTCGGCGGCCTGCTCACCACGATCAGCCTGATCGTCAACGGCCTGCTCGGCACGCTGAGCGGATGGGTGCAGCGCCTTTTTCCGGAAGGCCCGAATACCGCGGGCAAGGTTGGCTCCCGTGCGCTGGCAGCGGTTTTCGCGCTGCTGGCACTACGTCTCGCATTGCTGTCCAGAACCCCTTGAAGCAGGAGGTATGCATCATGACACTGCCGATGTTCTTCAACTTTTTCTGGAGCCGCATCTCGCCGTGCGGCCAGGCGCACGCGCCGCATCCTGAAAAGCATTTCATGGAGATTTCCATCACCCAGGCCCACGACCAGCGCGCCATGCAGTATTTGCGCGATGCGCGCGACATCGCCGCGTTCGAGGCACGCATGCGTTCGCTGCAATCGGAACGCGGCTGGTGGTGAATCGATCCGTTTCGGGGCCGGGCACCCGACTGGACGTTCTCAACCGGGCGGCAAGGCCGCGATGCGGCGTGCCAGGTCCTGGATGCCGGTATCCGTGAGGTCTTGCGCGCGCACCTGAACCGCCTGGCCCAGGCGCTGGTAGTTGCGGTGTTGCGAACGCGCATAGAGCGGGTCGTAATGCAGGGCCATCATTTCCTCGAACAGGGCCGGCAGCGCCCGCTCGCGCGCCCAGGACTGCCAGCGCATCAGCGTTTCGTTGGACAACAATCCCTTCAAGCCGTCAATCTTGGCGCACAGGCCTTCGGGGTCGTCGCCCAGCCAGGCATAGTCGCGCAACAGGTAGTCCAGGCGTGCGCCCGACGATGCCACGATTTCTACCACGGAGCTGGTCCGCAGACGGGACACCAGGCATTCGGGCAGGCTCAGCCGCCCTATCTTGCGGCTTTCGGCTTCGACCCATATCGGCCGCGCAGGATCGAACGACGACATGGCGACGTGCAGCAAGGTCTCGAACCGCTTCTGCGAAGGCTGCTCCACGCCGGGGATGGAGCCCAGCACCGAGCCGCGATGCCCGGCCAGCCCCTCCAGATCCAGCACCTGCTCGCCCAGCCGGGCCAGCTCATGCAGCACGCGCGTCTTGGCGCTTCCCGTGGGGCCGCACAGCACTCGCAGCGGCAGCACCGAGGCCAGGCCCGTGTTGCTGGCGATGACGTGCCCGCGCCAGGCCTTGTAGCCGCCCTTGAGTTGTTGCGCGTCCCAGCCTACCAGGCGCAACCAGGTCACGAAGCTGCCGCTGCGCATGCCGCCGCGCCAGCAATAGACCAGCGGCCGCCAATTCTTGGGCTTGTCGTGAAACTGCTCGCGCAAATGGCGGGCGATGTTGGCAGCCACCATTGCGCCGCCCACCCGCCTGGCTTCGAAGGCCGATTGCTGCACGTATAGCGTGCCCACCACGCGCCGCTCTTCGTCGTCGAGCACAGGACAATTGATGGCGCCCGGCACGTGATCGAGCGCGAATTCGGCGGGAGAGCGTGCATCGATCAGGGCGTCGAAACCCTGCATGTCGTGCACGGTAATGGGTGTGTTGTGGCTCACGCCGGCGATTATAGGGCTCCGTCTCCGTATGGACAGACGCTCGGGCGCGGCGTATGCAGCCTCAGGTGCCTGGCTTGGCC
>DAIDKG010000055.1 GCA_027450125.1 Bordetella sp.
ATCGGGCGCGAGACCGAACAGCACAAACCCCGCGGCGCCACCAATCAGGCCAAGGATCAGCGTTCTCGGCTCGCCAAGCCGGCGCACCATCGGCCCGACCACAACACCGCCGACCACGGCAAACCCGACTCCGGCGGCGGCGAGGGTGGCGCCGATCAGCTGCGGGCGCCAGCCGAATCGCTCCTGCACGTAAAGCACCATGACCGAAGGCACCGCCTGCAGCGCGAGCGTGCCGAGCGCATAGATCGTCGCCGGCGCGGCCACGCCCGGCCGGCGATAGAAGCGCAGCGCATCCAGCGGGTTGAGGCCCCGCCAGCCGATCCGCCGGCGGCGGCGCGGCGCGAGCGATTCCGGCAGCGCCACCAGACCGTGGAGGAAGTTGGCGAGGGAAAGACCTGCTGCGAACCAGAACGGCAGGCGCAACGAAACTGCGCCGAGCAGACCGCCAAGCGCCGGTCCGAGCACAAAGCCGATCGCCGCGGCAACGCCCGAGACGCCGAACGCCGCCGCCCGCCGCTCGGGCGGCGTGACATCGGAAATATATGCATTCGCGGCGGCGATGTTGGCCGACGAAGCGCCGGAGAGAATCCGCCCGGCGAGCAGCCAGCCGACCGATGGGGCCAGCGCCATCACGGTGAAATCCACCGCCTGGCCGAGGCAGGACAGCAGGATCACCGGCCGCCGGCCGAACCGGTCGGACAGCGCGCCAAGCATCGGCGAGGCAATGAACTGCATCGCCGCCCAGGCGGCACCGAAGGCGCCGAACACATGCGCGCTCAGCCCGGCGCCCCCGCCGACCAGCCCGGTGATGAGCGCGGGCAGGACCGGCAGCACGATCGCCATGGCCAGCATGTCCAGCAGGATCGTGGCCATGATGAAGCCGAAAGCGGCCCCGCGCCTGCGGGACGTGGAACCGCTCATCGACACTGGCGCGAAAGACGCACCATCCCTCAGGCGTAGTCGGCGCTGGTGGTCACGTCGCGCGTGCGGTCCGACTTGATGGCGTGGAACACCGGCGATAGCGCGGTGGCCACGATCACGTTCACGACGAAGGTGGCCAGCGCAATGTAGCACGGATAGGTCATCCCACCGATGTGGAACGGATAGATCGCGCCCTTGAGATGGTTCAGCAACGCGAAATGCGTCGCAAGGCCGATGCCCACCGCCCAGCCGACCAGCAACGCCCATCCGTTGTAGAACCGGGTGAACAGGCTGAATACGATGGCCGGAAAGATCTGGATCATCCACATGCCGCCAAGCAGCTGCAACTGGATCGCGTACTTCAGCGGCAGGCCGAAGATGAACAGCAGCGCTCCGATAATCATCACGATCGAGAACAGCTTGGCGATCTGCGATTCCGCCGCCGCCGATACGCCGGGGGAGACGAATTCCTTCCAGATGTCGCGCGTGAAGATGTTCGCCGAGGCAATCGCCATGATCGCGGCAGGCACCAGGGCGCCGATCGCGATGGCGGCAAAGGCAATGCCGACAAACCAGCCCGGCAAGGTATGGATCAGCAGCGCCGGCACGGCGAAACTCGGCCCATAGGCTTTGAAGCCCGCGGCGAACTGGGGCAGCGCGGAAACGCCGGCTGCCACCGCCATGGCGCCGAGCAGGGTGATCAGGCCGAGCATCAGCGAATAGGCCGGCAGGATCACCGCGTTTTTTCGCACCGTCTCGCTCGAGCGCGACGACAGGATGCCGGTCAACGCGTGGGGATACAGGAACAGCGCCATCGCCGAGCCGAGTGCCAGCGTCGCATAGCCAGAATAAAGCCCGGTGGTATGCGGGCCTGGCTTCGGCAGCAGCAGCTTGGTGGAGGCGATCTTCGCGAAAATATGTCCGAACCCGCCCAGCGAGGCCGGGATCGCGAAGATCGCCACGATGATGGTGAGGTAGATCAGCGTGTCCTTGACCACAGCGATCATCGCCGGCGCGCGAAGGCCCGACGTGTAGGTGAAGGCGGCGAGCACGAGGAAGGCCAGGATCAGCGGGAGATGACTGCCGAACCCGGTACCGAGGTTGAACGCGCCGATGACCACCTGCATGCCGACAAGCTGCAACGCGATATAGGGCATGGTCGCGATGATGCCGGTGATACCCACCGCAAGCGCAAGCCAGCGGTTGCCATAGCGGCCTCTGACAAACTCTGGCCCGGTGACGAAACCGTATTTGGCGGCAACCCGCCACATTTTCGGAAATACAACATACAGGATCGGATAGGCGACGATGGTGTATGGCACCGCGAAGAAGGCGATGGCGCCTGCGCCGAACATCAGCGCGGGCACGGCAATGAATGTATAGGCCGTATAAAGATCGCCGCCGATCAGGAACCAGGAAATCAGCGTGCCGAACTGGCGGCCGCCAAGCCCCCATTCGTGAAGCTGGTCGAGGTCACCGCCGCGCCAGCGTGCAGCGAAGAACCCCAGGATGAGAACGCCGACCACGAGGACGGCGAAGACGATACCGGCTATGAGCATGGCGACGTTCCTTAGCTTTCGGCGCGCCAGACGATCCAGATGATGACCGACGAGATCACCACCCAGGCGAGCTGGTACCAATAGAAAAAGGGAAAGCCTAGCACGGCGGGCTTGGCATGATTGAAGAACGGCACCCAGAGCGTTGCCACGAAAGGCACAAGCAATAGGAGCCGCCAAGGCGTTGAGCGCGGCTTGCGCTCTGAATTTTCCTCGGCCACGACATCTCTCCGCATAAAGTGATGTTCGTTTTTATGAAAAACGTCATCGCTCTTTAGGCGCACTTGCCTCTGACAGGCAAGCATTCATGCCATACGAGACGCCATCAGCCGCGCCGCCCGCAGGATCGCCGAAAGATCGCCAAGAGCCGTATCGAAATCGTTGTTTTCGATGATGAAATCGAATTCGCCCTGATGCGCGAGTTCGTCCTCGGCCTCCTCCATCCGCATCGCGATCGCGGCGGGATCATCGCCACGCGCCACAAGGCGGCGATGAAGTTCCTCAAGGCTGCTCGTGCGGATGAATACGCCAACCACATCGCGCGGCAGCGCGGCCCTGAGCTGGCGAAAGCCCTGCCAGTCGATATCGAACAGGATGTCCCGGCCCGCCGCCAGCATCTCCCCGACATGCGCGCGCGGCGTGCCGTAGGACCGGCCGAACACCGTCGCATACTCAAGGAATTCGCCTGCCGCGACCATGCCCGCAAACTGTTCCGGGGTGCGGAAGAAATAATGCACCCCCTCCTGCTCGCCATCGCGCGGCGCGCGAGTGGTGGCGCTGATCGACAGCGACAGCCGTGAATCACCGGCAAGCAACGCCCGAGAGAGCGACGTCTTGCCAGCGCCAGAAGGCGCTGCAAGCACGAGGCAGAGGCCGCGCCTATTCAATGTTCTGAACCTGTTCGCGCAGCTGCTCGATCGTTGCCTTGAGGTCGAGCCCGATGGCGGTCAGTTGCAGCGACGCCGACTTGCTGCACAGCGTGTTCGCCTCGCGGTTGAATTCCTGCATCAGGAAATCGAGCCGGCGGCCGACCGGCGCCGACTCGGCGAGTAACGCATGCGCCGCCTCGACATGCGCATCCAGCCGGTCAAGTTCCTCGCGCACGTCAGATTTCGTGGCGAGCAGCGCGATTTCCTGGGCCAGCCGCTCCTGCGGCACCGGGTCGGAATCGCCGAGCAGATCAGCCAGCGCGCCCTGCAGCCGGGCGCGGTGCTGAGCCGCCTGTTCCGGTGCATGAGCACGCGCCGCGGCGACCAGGCGGCGGATCGCGCCGAGCAGATCCGCGGCGATTACGGCAAGCCGACCGCCCTCGTCAC
>DAIDKG010000056.1 GCA_027450125.1 Bordetella sp.
CTGTGGCCCATCAAGCAGAAATACGGCCAGAAGATATCCTGGGCCGATCTGCTCATCCTGACCGGCAACGTCGCGCTGGAGACCATGGGCTTTCGCACTTTCGGCTTTGCCGGCGGCCGCGAGGACACCTGGGAACCCGACAACGACGTCTACTGGGGCGCTGAAAAGGAATGGCTGGCCGGCACCAACAATCCGCACAGCCGTTATTCGGGCAAGCGCGATCTTGAAAACCCGCTCGCCGCCGTGCAGATGGGCCTGATCTACGTCAACCCCGAAGGCCCGGACGCCAACGGCGATCCCGTCGCCGCGGCGCACGACATTCGCGAGACCTTTGCCCGCATGGCCATGGACGACGAGGAAACCGTGGCGCTGATCGCCGGCGGACACACCTTCGGCAAGACCCATGGCGCCGGCCCGGCCTCGCACGTGGGCCCCGAACCGGAGGCCGCGCCGCTCGAATCTCAGGGCCTGGGATGGGCCAGCAGCTACAAGTCGGGCAAAGCCGGCGACGCCATCACCAGCGGCCTGGAAGTGACCTGGACCAAGACGCCGGCGCAGTGGAGCAACGACTTCTTCGAAAACCTCTTCAAGTACGAATGGGTCCAGACCAAATCGCCCGCGGGGGCCATCCAGTGGGAAGCCAAGGACGCGCAGGCCGTCATCCCCGGACCCACGGCCGACTCACCCAAGCGCAAGCCGACCATGCTCACGACCGACCTGTCGCTGCGCATGGACCCGGCTTACGAGAAAATCTCGCGCCGCTTCCTGAACAACCCGCAGGCCTTTGCCGACGCCTTCGCCCGCGCGTGGTTCAAGCTGACTCATCGCGACATGGGCCCTAAGGCCCGCTATCTCGGGCCCGAAGTGCCCAGGGAAGACCTGATCTGGCAAGACCCCCTGCCCAAAGCCGTGCATCATCCCGGCGAGGCCGATATCGCCGACATCAAGGCCAGGATCGCCGCGTCCGGCCTCTCGGCGCCCGCGCTGGTGGCTGCGGCCTGGGCGGCGGCCTCGACCTTCCGCGGCTCGGACAAGCGCGGCGGGGCCAACGGTGCGCGCATCCGCCTGGCGCCGCAGAAGGACTGGGCCGTGAACAAGCCTGTGCTCGCGACTCTGGCCAAGCTGGAAGAAATACAAAAGGCTTCCGGCAAGGCCTCGCTGGCCGATGTCATCGTGCTGGCTGGCGGCGTGGGCATCGAGATGGCCGCCAAGGCAGCGGGCGTTGCCGTTTCCGTGCCTTTTGCCGCGGGCCGGGTGGATGCGTCGGCCGATCAGACCGACGCAGCGTCTTTCGGCGTGCTCGAACCCATCGCTGACGGTTTCCGCAACTATCTCAAGGGCAAGTACAGCGTGCCGGCCGAAGCCTTGCTGATCGACAAAGCGCAGTTGCTGACGCTGACCGCGCCCGAAATGACCGTGCTGGTCGGCGGCTTGCGCGGCATCGGCATCAATGCCGACGGCAGCAGGCACGGCGTATTCACCGACAAGCCCGGCACGCTGACCAACGACTTCTTCGTCAATCTGCTCGACATGGGCACGCAGTGGAAGCCCGCCGGCGACCTGTACGAAGGCCATGACCGCAAGACGGGCGCCGTGAAATGGACGGGCACGCGCGTCGACCTGGTGTTCGGCTCCAATTCGGTGCTGCGCGCGCTGGCCGAGGTCTACGCCAGCGCGGACAGCCGCCAGAAATTCGTCGACGACTTTGTCGCGGCCTGGGTCAAGGTGATGAACCTGGACCGCTTCGACCTGGCCTGAAGGCGCCGCCTGGTCAGGCCTTGAAAAAGGCCTCGACCAGCTTGACCCAGTACGTCGCGCCCACCGGCAGCAGGGCATCGTTGAAGTCGTAGTTGGGGTTGTGCAACTCGCACGGGCCCATGCCGTGATAGCTGGCTTCGCGATGATCGCCCTCGCCGTTGCCCAGGAACAGATAGGCGCCTGGAATCTCCTGCAGGTAGAAGGAGAAGTCCTCCGCCGCCATCAGCTGGGGGGTGTTCTCGTCGACGTTCTGCGCGCCGAAGGCTTCGCGCGCCACCTGGGCGGCGAACGCCGTTTCCTTGGCGTGATTCACGACCGGGGGATACGCGCGCACGAACTGCAACTCGCCCGTCGCGCCATAGACCTGCGGCAAGGCGGTGACGATGCTGCGCATGTCGCGTTCGATCTGGTCCAGCGTCTCGGTCGTGAAAGTGCGCACCGTGCCGCGCAGCACCACTTCGCTAGGTATCACGTTATAGGCGTCGCCCGCGTGGATCTGGGTGACCGACAGCACGGCCGGATCGAGCGGATCGCGCCGCCGGGAGATGACGGACTGCAGCGCCTGCACCAGCTCTGCCGAGATCACGATGGGATCGACGCCCCGGTTCGGCATCGCGGCATGCCCGCCCACCCCGCGGATGACGATGTCCCAGCGGTTGCTCGATGCCATGAGGGGGCCTGCTCGCAGGCAGAACTTGTTGGCCGGGTGGCCCGGCATGTTGTGAATGCCGAAAATCGCGTCGCAGGGAAATTTCTTGAAAAGGCCTTCATCAATCATGGCTCGGGCGCCGGCATGGCCGCCTTCTTCCGCGGGCTGGAAAATGAAGTTCACCGTGCCACCGAACAGCTCGCGGTGCTTTGCCAGGTACTGCGCCGCACCCAGCAGCATGGTGGTGTGGCCGTCGTGCCCGCAGCCATGCATGCGCCCGCTGATGGTGGAGGCGTGCGCGAAACGGTTCAGCTCCGGCATGGGCAGGGCATCCATGTCTGCCCGCAAGCCCAGGCTCCTGGACGAAGGCGAGCCCGTGCCGCGCAATACGCCGACCACGCCCGTCTTGCCCAGGCCGGTGTGCACTTGCAGCCCCCAGGTGCGCAACCGGTCGGCGACCAGTCCGGATGTCCGCGTCTCCTCGAAGGCCAGTTCCGGGTTGGCATGGATGTCGCGCCGGATGGCGATGAGTTCGCCGCGCGCGCGTTCGATTTCGTCTAGGGTCTTCATGGAAATTCCTGTCTGGCGATGAAAATCTGTCCTACATCATAGCCATGCACGCCGTCGGACCGCCAATCGCGGTCGAACCGCCATGTCTGCTGCGGCGCTACCGCCCAGTCACGTTACTATTTCCTCCTTGTCCGATCCGGCGTCCGTCGTCATGCCTGCTGCATCCATCCCCATTGCCGCCATCGCCACCGCCCCGGGCCGGGGAGGAATAGGCGTGGTGCGCGTGTCGGGCGGCAACCTGACACCGCTGGTCAGACGCCTTTTCGGCCGCGATCTCAGCGCGCGCCACGCGCATTACCTGCCGTTCACCGCCGCCGACGGCGAAGTGCTGGACCAGGGTATCGCGCTGTTTTTTCCCGCGCCGCATTCTTACACCGGCGAAGACGTGCTAGAACTGCAGGGCCACGGCGGCCCGGCCGTGCTGCGGCGCCTGCTGGCGCGCTGCCTGCAGGCAGGCCGCGACGAAGGCCTGCGGCTGGCCCAGCCTGGCGAATTCACGCAACGGGCCTTCCTGAACGAGCGCATGGACCTGGCCCAGGCCGAGGCCGTGGCCGATCTCATCGATGCGTCGTCCGAAGCCGCAGCGCGCGGCGCCATGGCTTCCCTGTCCGGCGAGTTTTCCAGGCTGGTCAACGCCTTGGCCGAACGTATCGTGCGCCTGCGCATGCTGGTGGAGGCAACGCTGGACTTTCCCGAGGAAGAAATCGATTTCCTCGAGAAGTACCAGGCTCGCCCGGCGCTCAATGCGCTGGCGGGGGATCTCGATGCGCTCATCAGGCAGGCCAGGCAGGGCGTCATTTTGCGGGAAGGCCTGCACGTGGTGCTGGCCGGCCAGCCCAATGTGGGCAAGTCCAGCCTGCTCAATGCGCTCGCAGGCGATGAAATCGCCATCGTCACACCCATTGCCGGCACCACGCGCGACAAGGTCGTGCAGGAAATCCACATCGACGGCGTGCCGCTGCACATCGTGGATACCGCCGGCCTGCGCGACACGGACGACACGGTCGAAAGCCTGGGCATTGCCCGCAGCTGGAAAGAAATCGAACGTGCCGACCTCATCCTACATTTGCAGGACGCCACGCGTCCGGGCGATGCGCTCGATACCCAGATCACCGCACGGCTGCCGCCCCGCACGCCGGTGCTGGCCGTCTACAACAAAGTGGATCTGCTGCCCGCAGCCTTCGCCGCGCCGGCAGCCTCCCGCGCTTACGCGGGCGCCGTAGGAATCTCCGCCCGGGCCGGTACCGGCTTGGCCGAGCTGCGCGCGCAGTTGCTGCATCTTGCCGGCTGGAATCCTGGTGCCGAATCTCCCTGGCTCGCGCGCGAGCGGCACCTGCACGCGCTGCAGGCGGCAGCACAGCATCTGGAATTCGCTGCACAGCACGCATCGCAGGACGACCGCGTGCTGGATCTGTTTGCGGAAGAATTGCGGCTGGCGCACGAAAGCCTGACTGCCATAACCGGGAAATTCACCAGCGACGATCTGCTCGGAGAGATTTTTTCCAGCTTCTGCATCGGCAAGTAGCTTGACGCCCGCGGAAATCCAGCCAAATATGACGCAATATTCCCAGCCCCGCTGCACCCCACCCATGCAATCGAACACAAAGTTCTACCGACGCACCCTCTACGGCATCGCGGTGGTCTGCGCACTGTCGACAGCCGCGGCGCCGGCCATCGCCGCGACCTCGATCGACGACCTGTGGAGCATGACCATCGCGGCCGCCAACTCGATCGTGGCCCAAGCCCAGGCCAACAACGACCAGAAAGCCATGAATCTCATCGTCGACGAAGTTCAGGACTGCATGACGCGGGTCAACGACGCGCTGGCCGACAATGCCAAGCCCGACGCCATCGTCCGTGAATGCGCCCATAAGGTCCTGGCCGACGTCTGCACCGGCGCCGGCTTTGCAAAGACGAGCACGGCGGCGTCCCTGAAGTCCACCCCCGAGTGCGAGAGCCTCGCCGGCTCTGTCCAGATGTAGCCGCAACGCCGGGCGCGCATCGCGTCTGCCGGCCAGGACCTGTCAATACTGAAAGTGCGCCGTGCGTGAGCAACCCTGCGTGCATCCGGCAGGCGATCGGGCGGTGCATGTCCTTGCGCAACGCTCCCGTAGGCGTTGCCCGGGCAGTACCGGGCATGATGTCGGATTACACGCCAGCGCACGGCTACTCAAGGCATCAACAGACCTCGGGCCGACGCACATCCACGGCCTTTTTTTTCGCCATGGCCTTCGCCGCGATCGCGCCCGCCGTGATCAGCAGCCCAGCGGCAATGATCGCCGACGTCTTCAATCCTGCCACGACATGATGCGGTTCGTCGCCGGCCAGCGCGCCGAAAAGCGCCACGCCCATCGCGCCTGCGGCCTGACGTGCGGCGTTGAGCACCGCAGCGGCAATGCCTGATCGCTCGCGCTCGACATCGGCCAGCACCGCTGTGGTCATCGCCGGCACGCCCAGCCCCATGCCGCCAGGCATCATGACAAAGGCGATCGCCAGCTGCCAATAGGGCACCGATGCCGTCGCCACGATGGCAAGCAGCGAGAAACCCACGGCCTCGATCAGCGCGCCTGTCGTCATGGGCGCGCGCGAACCGGCTTTTCCGACCCACCATCCGCTGACGATGTTGACGACGAGAAAGGTCGCGGTCAGGGGCAGGAAGGCCAGGCCGGCCACCGCCGGCGTGTAACCCAGCACACGCTGGAGATAAAGACTCAGTACGAACACGATGCCGTAATAGGTGAAGTTCGCAATGGAGCCGAAGATGACGGCGCCGCAAAATATCCGCGACTTGAACAGGGACAAAGGCAGCATCGGCGCCTGCGCTCGGGTTTGCCGATATACGAATGCGATCGACGCGGCCGCACCGATCGATGCGCAGATCCACACGAGCGGGTTTCCTGGGCCTAGCGGCTGGACTTCGATGACTGCGCCGATGGCGGCGCTCAGGGCGATCACGCCCAAGAGCTGGCCGGGCACATCGAAGCCGCGCCTGAAGGCGGGCCGCTGCGTTTCTTTGCATTTGAGCGTCAGCCACACGGCGACGGCGCAGACGGGCAGGTTGACCAGGAAAATGCTGCGCCAACTCGTCACGCCGATGAGAAGGCCGCCGACGATGGGCCCGGCGGCGACGGTGATGCCGCCGACTGCCGTCCACCAGCCCACTGCCATGGCGCGGCGTTCGGGATGCCCCGCGGCGGCATGATTGATGAGCGCGAGCGAGCAGGGCAGCATCAAGGCGGCGCCCACGCCCTGAAGTACGCGTCCGGCGATCAGCAGCGCCGCATCGGAAGCGAATCCGCAGGCGGACGACGCCAGCGCGAACATGACGATTCCGGTCAGATAGCCCCGCCTGGCGCCCCAGCGGTCGCCAATGTAGCCGCCGGTCAGAAGCAGGGCGGCAAATGCCAGGGCATAGGCATCGACCACCCACTGCAAGCCGGCGACGGTCGTGCCCAGTTGCCGCGCAATTGTGGGCAGCGCCACGTTGACGATGGTCACATCGAGCTGGACGATACCGAAACCGAAACTCGCCGCGACGGTCGTGGCAATGATGGGAAGAGGGGTGGCAGGCTTGGTCATGCCGTCATGGTAGTCACGAGCCGGCCGCAAAGCTTCGGGCCGCGCCGAATCATGCGCGAGTCGTGTCAGCGCGGCGCTCCCGATCCCTGCGTGCGGCCGGATCACAGGAGTGAGGGCGGCGCACGATCGCGCCGACGTGGCGGCATTGTCTCGCGTCGAAAACTTCGGCCGGAACGGCCGGAAGTTCGCCGTGGCACCTGTGGATAAGTGGGGATAAGCTCTGCAGAGCGCTGCTGTGCAAAGTATGTGGACCCAATATGAACAAGTGCCTGTTTCACGCATCCGGCCAAATGTTGTTCAACTTGGCCAGACTTGCCCAGGCCCTGCCTTGCACAGGCAAAATTTGCTATAAGTAATTGAAATAAATGAATATTTATAGGTTGATGCAGTTATCCACAGAGACTCATTACCACCACCATATTGATATATAAAAAAGCATTGGATAAAAGATAAAGCCAGCCATACGCGCACCCCCTTGCAAAACTGGGGTCTTTAGAAGAAAAGCTCAGGTGGAACCGAGACGTAGCAGTCGGCAGCAGCGTCGGATGTTGTCCGACGGTATCCGGGAGCAGAAGACGGGGCAGGGCATCGCTGTAGCGCCCGCGTGATCGCTTGACGTGCAAGCCCTTGGGGTACCCTGGCTTGAACCCGGATGAACGTCTCAGTGGCGCCGCTGGGCGGTCGTCAGGCGCAGGGCTGGCCTGCAGACCTTGGGAGAGTGAATTGGCCGGCCTGCGCTGCAGGTCGGCTTTGTTACGGAGTCAGCATGGAAGGGGGATCGTCCATGGCGACCTGGATCACGTATTGCTTAGACTTTCCGCAATTTTTCGATCGCAGCGTCCAGTGTGCTGTCTTTTTTGGCAAAGCAGAATCGCACGAGCCCGTGATTCGACTGCGGCGCATCCGGCTGGCGGTAGAAGGCGGATATGGGAATCACCGTGACACCGTGCTCGACAGTAAGCCAGCGAGAAAAGTCTGCCTCACTGTCTCCGGAAATTTCGCGGTAGTCGGCCATCAGGAAGAACGTGCCCGGGCTGGGCAGGACGCGAAACCGGCTGGTGGCCAATCCTTGGGCCAGGCGATCGCGCTTGGCCTGGTAGAAGCGCGACAGGCCAAGATAAGGCTCGGGATCTCGCAGGTACTGCGCCAGGGCGACTTGCATGGGCGACGATACGGTGAACACGATGAACTGGTGGATCTTGCGCAGTTCCGCGGTCATGGCGCTTGGGGCGCA
>DAIDKG010000057.1 GCA_027450125.1 Bordetella sp.
GCCAGAGCTGCTGCGCCTGCGTCCAGTCCGCTGTGAGGGGCGTGTCCACCAGTCCGGGAGCGATGGCATTGACGCGTATGTCCGGCGCCAGCGCAAGCGCAAGCAGGCGCGTCACATGATTCAAGGCCGCCTTGGTGGCCGCATAAGGGATAGACGCGCCTTTGGGCCGCACGCCGGCATGCGAGCTCACGTTGACCACACTGCCGGGCCGGCCTCGGGCCGCAGCCTCGCGCAGCGCGGCCTGCGCCTCGGTCGCCAGCCGGAACGGGGCGACCACATTGACTTCGTAAAGCGCATGCCAGATCTCGGGCGTGGCCGCCGCCAGGTCCGCATGGGCAATGACGCGGCTGATGCCGGCGTTGTTGACCAGCACGTCCAGCCGCCCCCACTGGGCCACCGCCTCGCGCACGAGCCGCACGCGCTGGGCGTCGTCGGCCAGATCGGCCTGCACGTAGGCAGCCGCCCCCAGCTCGCGGGCCAGGGCCTGGCCCGCGTCGGCCGAACTGCGCGAATGCAGGACGACGGCATAGCCGTCCGCCGCAAGGCGCCGCGCGATCGCGGCGCCTATGCCTGAAGTCGAGCCGGTAACCAGCGCCACGGGCAGCGAGTCGGGTTTCATTTCAGAAGGTCTCCCTGTAGGTCGGTCAGTTCGTGCAGCCCGGCCCGGAGCCGGCAGTGCGCCCCCGGCGCAATCCGGTCCGGATCGGTCGATCCAGCCATCGCATCGCGGCCATGCCTTGCCGGTCGTTCGAGCCGGCTACTGAATTTGTTTTCGGAAAAAATCGTCATTGGCATCTTCCATTAGACTGCATGCAGTCAAAAAGGAGACGGCGATGTTCGACAACTACGCGGACGCATCGGCAACCGTGGATGGAGTGCGCATCAACGCAGTCAAGGGCGGGCGCGGCCCGGCGCTGCTGCTGCTGCACGGCCATCCGCAGACCCATGCGATCTGGCACAAAATCGCGCCCGAGCTCGCCCGGCATTTCACCGTGGTCGCCGCCGACCTGCGCGGCTACGGCGACAGCGGCAAGCCGCAAGGCGCCGACGATCATTCCAATTATTCCAAACGCCGCATGGCGCTGGACCAGGTCGAACTCATGCGCCGGCATGGCCATGATTCGTTCGCCCTGATCGGCCACGACCGGGGCGGACGCGTCGCGGCCCGCATGGCGATCGATCATCCCGATGCCGTGACGCGGCTGGTGACGCTGGACGTCGCCCCGACCGTCGCGATGTACGAGCAGACCTCTTTCGATTTCGCGCGCGCCTATTGGCATTGGTTCTTTCTGGTGCGGCCGGCTCCGTTTCCCGAGACGCTGATCCGCGCCGATCCCGACCTGTACCTCAAGCAGACCATCGGCGCGCGCAGCGCGGGACTCAAGCCGTTCACGCCCGAAGCCTATGCCGAGTATCTGCGCTGTCTGTCCGACCCGGCCACGGCGCACGGCATCTGCGAGGACTATCGCGCCTCGATCACCATCGACCTGGAGCACGACCGCGAGGACCTGGCCGCAGGCAGGCGGATCGACTGCCCGTTTCTCGCGCTGTGGGGCGCGGACGGGGTGGTCGGGAAATGCTTCGATCCCCTGGCCGAGTGGCGCAAGTGGAGTGCGCACGTGCAAGGCGGCGCGTTGCCCTGCGGCCATTACATCCCTGAAGAAGCGCCGCAATTGCTGCTGGCGCGCGTGCTGCCCTTTTTGCAGCGTTAGGCGACGAACGCCCGGCGCGGAGCTGCCGGGCGCACTTGCCGGCACGCTACGAGTCGAGCTTGAAGCCCGCGGCCTGGCGCAACTGCCGCGATGCGTCGCCGGCCAACGCCTGCACAAAGCGGGCTGCAAGCTCCGGTTGCCGTGCCTGGGCGCACACGGCGGCGGTATAAACCGTAGCCAGGCCATAGCCCGGCGGCAGTTCGCCCACCAGCCTCACACCCGGCGTGTAAAGGATTTCCGTGACCTGGGTGCAGCCCACCAGGCCCTCGCCTGTCGCCGCGGCCATCTCGCGCATGGCCGTCTCGCCGTTCGGGTATTCGCGTATGCGGCCGTGCATGACTTGGGTGAGCCCCAGGCGCTCGAGCACGCTCGCCACGTGAATGCCGGCGCTGGACTTGCCCAGGTGCGGAACATAAAGGCCCCGCGCGGCGGACAGCGCGGTGCGCAAGGCATCGGCGTCGCCGATGTCCAGGTCCGGGTCGCCAGCGCGCACGGCCACGCCGGTCGCAACGCTTCCCAGGTCCCTGGCGCTGCCCGCGACGACGTGGCCCTGCCGTTCCAGCGCCTCGATCAGCGAGGCCGACAGGATCAGGACATCGCAGGGTTCGCCGGACAACAGCTTGTCGCGCATCAGCCCCACGGCACCGAAGGTGGCCGACAGCGCACAGCCCTGCCGCGCCTCGAAGTCGCCCTGCAGGCCGCTCGCCACGGCCTTCGCGGCGCCGCCGCTGAAAAGTACCAGTTCCATTACCACTCCATTGCTATCGGTGAACGCGGATCAGTTCACGGAAATATGCGCCGCATCGACGATCTCATGCCATTTGACGATGTCCTGCTTGAGAAATTGGGTGAACTCGGCGGGCGACATGCGCAGGGGCGTCACGCCGCTCCTGGCCCAGGACGAGCGTATGTCCTCGCGTTGCACGATCTTGCCGATTTCGTGATTGAGCTTGTCCACGACGGCCTTGGGCGTCCCCTTGGGCGCAAGCAGCCCCAGCCACAGCGTGGCGGTATAGCCGGGCAGTCCGGCCTGCGCCATGGTCGGCACGTCGGGCAGCACCACCGAGCGCGTCTTGCTGGTCACGCCCAGCGCGCGCACCTTGCCGCTGGCCACCAGCGGGCTCATGGTGCTGACCGCGTCGAACATCATGTCCACCTGTCCGCTCAACAGGTCGGTGCGAGCCTGGTCGCTGCCCTTGTAGGGAATGTGCACGATGTTCAATCCAGCCATGTGCTTGAAGAGCTCGCCCGCCATGTTGTACGGAGTGCCGGTGCCGGACGAGGCATAGTTCAGCTTGCCGGGCTCGGCCTTGGCCAGCCGGATCAGGTCGGCCAGGCTGTGCACGGGCAGCGTGGCGCGCACCGCCAGCACCAGCGGCGCTTCGTTGATGGGCGTGATGGGAACGAAGTCGCGCATCAGCTTGTAAGGCCGCCGCTTGAGCAGCGATTCGTTGACGGTCTGCGTATTCGAGATCACCAGCAGGGTATAGCCGTCCGGCGCGGCATTGGCAACATATTGCGTTCCGATCACGGCGCCGGCGCCCGGCTTGTCTTCGACGATGAACGACTGCCCCGTCGCCTTGCCCAGCTCCTGCGCCAGGATCCGCCCATAGACGTCGGCCGATCCGCCGGCCGCAAAAGGCACGACGATCGTGACGGTGTGATCGGGATAGCTCGCACGCGCCAGCGCCGGCGACGGCGCCAGCGCCAGGCCGATCAGGCCCGCCAGCGCTGCAAAGATGGTTCCACGCATGATTTTTGTCTCCTCGTTCTTGCCGTTGTTTTTTGTCGGCGCGGCGCCCGCGCAAGGCGGACGCCGCGGATCAGGCCACCGTGTTCTCCAGCGCGCCCAGGCCCTGGATCTCGATGCGGATGACGTCGCCCGGACGCACGAAGCGCGGGGGCGAGAAACCGATGCCCACCCCGGCCGGCGTGCCCGTGGCGATGATGTCGCCGGGCAGCAAGGTGATGCCGGCTGAAATCGTCTCGATCAGCGTGGGAATGTCGAAGATCAGCTGCGACGTATTGGCGCTCTGGCGCAGTTCGCCGTTGACCCAGCATTTGACGTCCAGGCCGCGGGCGTCGACCTCGTCGGCCGTCGTCACATAAGGTCCCATGGGGCAGAAGCCATCGAGCGACTTGCCCAGGAACCACTGGCGATGCAGCTTCTGCAAGTCCCTTGCGGTGAAGTCGTTGACGATGGTGTAGCCGAACACATGATCGAACGCCTCGGCCTTCTTGATGCCCCGTCCGGGCTTGCCGATGACCACCGCCAACTCGGCCTCGTAATCCAGCTGGGAGGTCACCGATTCGTGGGCGGGTATGCACGCGCCGGTCCCGATGACCGATGTATAGGCCTTGGTGAACACCACCGGCGCCTCGGGCGCGAGTTCGCCGGCCTTGGCGCTGCTGTCGAAGCCCGATTTGCTGAATTCGGCGGCATGCTCGTGGTAGTTCTTGCCCACGCACAGGATGTTGCGCCGAGGACGGTCTATGGGCGCCAACATCTGAGCGCCGGACAGCGGCCTGCCCGGGCCGGAAATCTCGAGCGCTCCCGGCTGCCGGGCGTGATCGGCGATCAGGTCGACCAGATCGCCGGCAAAGCCCGGGATCAGGTCCGACACGGGCCAGTAACGCCCGCCCTCGGGATCGACCACGGCGATGGCATGCTTGCCGTCGATGGAGAGATTTGCGAATTTCATAGCGCCAGCCTATTGTGATTGAACAGATCCATTTGGTCCGATTTATATAAAATCCAAGCAATTTATAGAACCAATTGGACAAAATATCAATCAAATAGAACCAATTAAATAACCAATTGGTACCGTATATACTAGCCCTCAACGCAGGAGTTCATCGTGGAAGACACCGACGCGCAAGCGCATGCCGGACGCACGGCCTTGAGGTCCACGGGCGCGCGGGCGCTCTCGACCTATTTGAATCACGCCATGTCCGCCGGACAGTTGCGCGCCGGCGCGAGGCTGCCTCCCGAGCGCGAGTTGAGCCAGCGCTTTCAGACCTCGCGCGGCACCGTGCGGCGCGTGCTGGCTGAATTCCGCGAACGCGGACTGATCACCCAGGCTGCGGGCAGCGGCACTTTCGTGCTCGACAGCGCCGACGGGCTCCTCAGCCCCGATCAGCCCGGCTGGCTGGACATGCACGTCAGCCCGGCCGAGCTCATGGAAGCGCGCAGGCTGATCGAGCCGCTGATGCCCATCCTGATCGCGCGCCACGCGACGGCCGCCGATTTCGCCGCCATGCAGGCCTGCCTGGACCGCTCGGAAGCCGCGCAGACCATCGAGGACTTCGAGCACTGGGACGGCGAACTGCACAAGGTATTTGCCGTGGCGACCCACAACGCCCTTTTCGTGCAGAACCTGGAACTGATCAACCGCGCCCGCGAACAAGGCGAATGGGGCCGGCTCAAGCGCAATTCGCTCACGCCGCAGCGGCGCCAGGAGTACGAACGCCAGCACCAGGCCATCGTGACCGCGCTGCGCGACCGCGATGCCGCCCAGGCCGGCGCGTTGCTGTCGCAGCACCTGGAACAGGTGCAGCGCAATCTGTTCGGCGACTGATCCGAGCGCGCGGCGCTGCCGCCGCCCTCAACCGCCCTGCCGGTCAAGGCCCAGCGTGCGGGCCAGCGCATCGCGCATCAGCGCCACCGGACGTACCAGTCGCCCGGGCAACAGGCCATGCACCAGCCAGATGCTCAGCACATTGCGAAAGTCCGTCACCTCGATGGGCTGCAAGGCGTCGCGGTGCGCGCTGGCCTGCAGCATCTCGGGCACGGCCAGCCCGATGCCCATGCCCCGCGCCACCAGGGACAGCTGCAGCTCCGAGCCGAATGCCTCGACGGCGACGTCGAACGGCAAACCGGCTGCCGAGAGCGCGCGGCTGAGCACGGAACGCATCCCGCAGCCGTCCTGATTCAATACCCAGGAATGGCGGGCAAGCTGCGCAAGCGTCGTCGGCGCATCCGCCAGGCCGAACGAACGCGGCGCAACGGCGACGAACGGCTTGTGGCCGAGCAGCGTCGCCGTCAATGTGCCGGGCAGCGCAACGCCTTCCGGCATCAGCACGACCGCGGCGTCCAGCCCCCCGCCTTCGACATGCTGCACGAGGCCCGGAGACCAGCCCGCCGTGACGCGCAGCGTCAGTTTCGGAAAGGCGCCGCGCAGGCAATCGACGGGATGCTCCAGCGCCTGCTCCGACAGGAACGGCGGCATCCCGATCCGCATCTCCCCCGTCGATTCGCTGTCCGGCGATGCAACGGCCATCAGGTCGTCGACGGCGCGCAGCACCGTGCGCGCGAGCCGGTACACCTCGTTGCCCGCCGCAGTCGGCTTGAGCGGCTTGCTCTGGCGGTCCAGCAGCACGGTATCGAGCATTGCTTCCAGATTCTGCACGCGGCGGGTGAGACCCGGCTGCGTGAGAAACACCTTCTGCGCCGCCCTGGCCATCGACTCGCTCTCGACCACCGCGACGAACGCCTGCAAATCACGCGTGTTCATGATTATTTAGCATAATAATAATAAATATATTTCAATTGTCGCATAACACGAGGATACCTAGCATGACTCCGGAATGCAATTACCTGGAGTCACACCATGAATCGATCTCTCGACGCGACAGTCCGGGCCCCGGCCCACGGGCCGCAGCCCCCCGCATCCGCGACGATGCCCGGCGCCGTCCTGACCACGCCGCTCACCCTGTTCTTCGCCGCCGCGGTTGGCGTGATCGTCGTGATCCTGTCTGCGGCCCAGCCCCTGACCGGCCCCGTCAGCCTGGCGCTGGGGCTGCCGCCCGAGTTCGAAGGCCTGATCGCCATGCTGCCGCAGCTGGGCTACGCGGCCGGCCTGCTCCTGCTCGTGCCGCTGTGCGACCTGGTCGAGAACCGGCGGCTGATCTTCCTGACGCTGCTGTGCTGCGCCGCATTTCTCGGCATCGCCGCGCTCGCGCGGTCAGGTTGGCTATTCCTGGCATCGCTCGCGCTCGCGGGCGCGACTTCCAGCGTGATCCAGATGCTCGTGCCCATGGCGGCATCCATGGCACCGGAGCATCGCCGCGGGCGGGCGGTCGGCAACGTGATGAGCGGGCTGATGGTGGGGATCCTGCTGTCGCGTCCGCTTGCCAGCCTGATCGCCGGATCGATAGGCTGGCGCGCGTTCTTCGGCATCGAGGCCTGCGCCGACGCGCTGCTCGCCCTGGTCCTGTACGCAAAACTGCCGGCGCGCCGGCCGCAAGCCATGGCGCGGTATGCCGACCTGCTGCGCTCGCTGTGGACGCTGCTGCGCACGGAGCCGGTCCTGCGGCGGCACTCCGCGCTGGCGGCGCTGGAACTGGGCGCGTTCAGCGCGTTCTGGACCTCCGTGGCGCTGCTGCTGGCCCGCGCGCCGTTCTCGCTCGGCATGCACGGCATCGCCGTCTTCGCGTTGGCGGGCGCGTCCGGGGCGATCGTCACACCCCTGGCGGGGCATCTGGGGGACCGCGGCGCCGAGGGCGCGACGCGGATCGCCGCGCATCTGTTGATGCTCGCGGCCGTGCTGGTACTGGGCGCGGCCGGCGCCGGCTGGGGCGGTTTCTCGCCGGCGGCGCATCCGATGCTCGCGCTCGGGCTGCTGGTTGCCGGCGCGGCGACGCTGGATGCGGGCGTCATCACCGACCAGACGCTGGGGCGGCGTGCGATCAATCTCATCAATCCCCCGATGCGCGGACGCCTGAACGCGCTTTTCGTGGGGATCTTCTTCATCGGCGGCGCGATCGGCGCGGCGCTGTCG